>JAKAPO010000205.1 GCA_021807065.1 bacterium | reverse complement strand
ACGTAGGCGGGATGGTCGCCCGTCGTTATCCCGATGACGGTCGCGTCGTTCTTGGGGTCGGCGGCGTCTTCGTTCACGTAGTCCGCGTAGAAGGTTCTATCGTCGAGCTGGGTCGTCGGGGAGACGGAGCCGTTGTAGTCGCGATGCCAGCGCTTTCCGTCGAACTGGCCGAACTCTTCGACCAACGGGCCGGCGGTAATCCTCGAATGGTAGTTGTCTCCAGAGCGTTCGAGATGCTCCTTCCCGCTGATGCCGCTGTCGGTGTAACGCCAATCCTCGATAACGGTGTCCGGCAGGCCCGCTGTCGGTTTGCCAAGTGCCGCTTCATGGTTGATGAGGATCGTCGCGAGATGCTCGCTCGTCGGCGCGAGGTCCGGCGGCGGTGCATCTACAGAGCCGGCAAGTGTCGGCAGCGAACACGAAAACGCAAAACCCAACGCGATCGCAACGCCGGACCAGCGCATAAGAAAAACACCCCTTTCCCGACGTGCACGTTCGACGGTCAGCGACCTTCCCCTCGCCAGGGCCGGCTGCAAAGGCAAGCCCGCATGCAGGTGTAACCGGTAGGTAGAAGGCAGCGTTCTAAGGAGCAGAATGTACCGATACCAGAATCCTCAGCCGCTGGGTACCGCGGCGATTCGAACGCACTCGCTGTTGGCGCAAGTGCTCGGCATCTCGGCGCTTGGCTTTTCGATCACGGCGCTCGGCGCGTACGTATTTCAGGGTCTATCCCCTGGCATAGGCCTTATCGCGATGCTGATCGGTTTCGGCTTCCTTATCGGAACGATGGCGGCGCAGCGCAACGAGATGCTATCGCTCTTACTGTTCTATGCCTTCACCTTCTGCGAAGGCATCGGCATCGGACCGGTCGTCGGCCAGTACGTTCAGACGGTAGGATCGGGCGTGGTGTACGACGCGGCGATCACGACGGGTTTGGGAATGGCTGCGCTCGGCGCGATCGTGTACGCGACGGGACTCGATCTGCGGCGATTTGCCGGATACGTTACGCTCGCGCTGCTGGCGCTCATCGTGCTCGGCGTCGCCTCGATGTTCGTGCACTTCATTCACCCACAGCTCTACGCGTATCTGGTACTCGGCATCTTCACGTTCTACGTCTTGATCGACTTCGCGCGCATTCGTGCAGGCGGGGGTGGAGCGACGCCCGTGATGCTGGCTGTCAGCATCTACCTCGACGCGCTGAACATCTTTCTCGCACTGCTGCAGATCTTCGGGGGTCGCCGCCGGGATTAATGTGCGGCGTCACCGGCGTTTACGCACCGGGACGTGACGCAGCGCGCTTGGCGTTTTTCGCCTTGTACGCGCTGCAGCATCGTGGCCAGGAATCGGCCGGGATCGCGGCTGCGGACGCTACGACGCTTCGCTGGCATAAAGCGATGGGATTGCTCGGCGCGATTTTCGACGAGGAGATCCTTTCGGGGCTCAGCGGTCATATCGCGGTGGGGCACACCCGTTACTCGACGAGCGGTTCGTCCATCGTCGTCAACGCACAGCCGCTGCTCGAGCGTTCGGATTTGGGCGACTTTGCGTTCGCCCACAACGGCAACCTGACCAATACGGAGGAGATGCGTGCGGCGCTTTCGCCGACCGTGACGCTCGACGCCGAATCGGATTCCGAGGTGCTCGCCAAGCTGCTCGTAGAGGATCAGGGTCCGCTGATCGAGCGCATCAGGCGTCTGCTCGTGCGGGCGCGCGGTGCGTATTCGGTCGTGCTGTGCACGCAGGACGAGTTGTACGCGTTTCGCGATCCCTGGGGCGTGCGGCCGCTCGGGCTCGGTGCTTTCGACGACGGCGGCTGGATCGTCGCGTCGGAATCGTGTGCGCTCGGAACGGTCGGCGCGCGATTCGTTCGCGAGATCGAACCGGGCGAGATCGTGCGCATTGGTGCCGACGGCATCGAATCGGACAGGGCAGTCGTCGAAGAGAAACGGCCAGCGCTGTGCATGTTCGAATACATCTACTTTGCGCGACCTGATTCGGAGCTCAACGGGCGCGCGATCTACATGGCGCGCTACGCGATGGGAGAGGCGCTCGCGCGCGAGCATCCTGTCGAAGCCGACGTCGTCATCGCCGTTCCCGACTCGGCGGTGCCGGCCGGCATCGGATTTTCGGCGGAGGCGGGCCTTCCGTATATCGAAGGCTTGATCAAGAACCGGTACATCGGCCGTACGTTCATCAGCCCCGATCAGCAAATGCGTTCGCGCGGCGTGCAGCTGAAGTTCAACCCGCTGATCGAAAACCTACGTGGGCGGCGGGTCGTCGTGGTCGACGACTCGATCGTGCGCGGTACGACGACGCCGCGAATCGTCTCGCTGCTTCGCGAAGCCGGGGCGAAAGAGGTGCATCTGCGCATCAGCTCGCCGCCGATTCTGCATCCATGCTATCTCGGCGTCGACATGGCGACATACGACGAACTCATCGCTGCGAATCTGACGATCGAAGAAATTCGTAAGCACACGGGGGCGGACTCGCTTGGCTATCTCAGTCTCGACGCGCTCATCGCGGCGACCGGACGAAGACGCGACGAGATGTGTCTCGGTTGTCTGACCGGTTCCTATCCCAGCGTCCCCGCCGGTCATCGGCCTCGGAAGACCGCGGTTTCGACAAGCTGACGTGCGATGGCAATCTTGGAAGTCGCCGCCGAGCTCACGACGCCGCCCACGCCGGCGTTGCTTCTCGGTCCGGCGTGACGACATGCATCGCGCGACGACATGCATCGCGCGTCGTCGAGGTCGAGGCGACGTTTATTCGGGGAAGCGTTTGGTGCGGACGTCTTCGGCGTAGGTGCGCAGCGCTTTAGTGGTTTCGCGGCCTAACTCGGCGTAACGTTTCGCGAAACTCGGCGAGTGCGCGTAGATGCCGAGGATGTCGTGCAGCACGAGGACTTGCGAATCACAATGCGGACCCGAACCAATGCCGATCGTGGGAATTTCTAACATGCCAGTAATTTCGCGCGTGATCTCTGCGTCGACGACTTCCAGCACGATCGCGTACGCGCCGGCAGCTTCGATTGCTTGGGCGTCGGAGACCAGACGGTCTCGATGCGTGCGCATCTTGTAACCGGGACCGAGGCCCGCGGTTTGAGGCGTGATGCCGATGTGACCGACGACGGGAATTCCCGCGCGCGCGACCGCGCGGATGCGGTCGGCTTCGTGTACACCGCCCTCCAACTTCACCGAGCACGCGCCGCCCTCTTTGACCAGGCGCACAGCGTTGCGCAGCGCTTCCTGATCGCTCACCTGATAGGAACCGAACGGCATGTCGACGATGATGTGCGATCGCGTGGTTCCACGAACCACTGCCTGAGCGTGGTGGATCATCTGTTCCATCGTCACCGGCGTCGTCTCGTCGTAGCCGAGGACGACGTTGCCGACGCTGTCACCGACGAGAATGACGTCGATGCCGGCCTCCTCCGCAAAACGCGCAAACGGCGCATCGTACGCGGTAACGACAGGGAAGATTTGCTTGGCCTTGCGCCGCTTTATCGCGCCTGCAGTAAGACGGCGAAAGACGGGCGCCTTTGCCGGCTCGTAGGGACGCTTGTCGTTAACAGCGTTTGCCGATTCAGTCCTAGGAGGCATACGCTGCATAGTTCTGCGCCGGTGGTTCGACTCCGCTCGCTGCGTTCGGTACGCTCACCACGACGGGGTCAGGGAAAGCCGCGCGGAGCGTGGCCGACACCTTTCTGCGGGTGCGATCTACCGCACTTCGCTCGCTCGGGACGACAGCTACTTCGCGAGCGCCTCCACTAATGCGATGAAGGAACGGACGGGGTAACCGGTTGGACCCTTTGCCGACCATGCCGTGGTTTTGTCGGCGTATGCCGTCGCCGCGATGTCGAGATGCACCCACGGCGTATCGCCGACAAACTCTTTGAGAAACGCACCGGCGGTACACGTTCCGGCGGGCCGTCCGCCGGTGTTCTTGAGATCGGCGATGTCGCTCTTCATCGCGCTGAGATACTCAGCGTCGAGCGGCAGGCGCCAGTAACGCTCGCCCGTCGGCCTTGCCGCGGCGGTAAACGCCTCGTAGAATGCTTCGTTGTTCGAAAGCACCGCGGCGAATGCGCTGCCCAGTGCGATGGTAACCGCACCGGTGAGCGTTGCGGCGTCGCAGATGCGCGTCGCGCCGAGCTCGTTGGCATAGGCGAGCGCGTCGGCGAGGATAAGGCGGCCTTCGGCGTCGGTATTGATGATCTCGATGCTCTTGCCGTTCATCGCTCGCACTACGTCGCCTGGCTTCGTCGCGCGGCCTCCCGGCATGTTTTCGGTCGCGGGAACGATGCCGACGACGTTGATTTTCGGTTTGAGCAAACCGATCGCGCGCATCGCAGCGATGACGCCCGCACCGCCGGACATGTCGTACTTCATGTCCTCCATCTTCTCGGCAGGTTTGATCGAGATGCCACCGGTATCGAACGTGATGCCTTTGCCGACGAGCGCGAGCAGTTCTTTACTCTGCGAATCCCCTTTGTACGTCAACACGATGAACTTCGGCGGTTGCGCGCTACCGTTTGCGACCGAGAGGAACGAACCCATCCCCTGTTGGCGCGCCCACTCGGCGTCATGGACCTCGATTTGAATGCCAGCCTCTTGCGCCGCCTTGGTGGCTTCGCCGGCGAGGATGGTCGGCGTCATGTCGTTCGCGGGCGTC
>JAKAPO010000204.1 GCA_021807065.1 bacterium | reverse complement strand
CCGCAGGATGTGCGGAGCGTGTTGACTTCATACACCTCGCGAATGGCGATAGCGTCGGTGTCGTCATGGCGACGAGTGCCGACGCCCGGAAAAAGATGGGGGCGGTGCCCGGCATTACCGTGCTACCGCCCTATCATCGCCAGGTTGGCGCGTCTGCTGCTACGACATTCGGCGCGGCCGGGGCACTTCCGACCGATACCACCTACGACGTTGCCGAGAAGTTGACCGCAACATACGGGATGCCGTGGTTCGACCCGGAGAACGGCGGTTAGAAGCCGTCTACCCCGGCACCGGACACTTCTACCGCACCCTCGTAATCGAGATCACCTGCGCTCCCACCGACGCTGTTTGGAAACACCTTGAAGATATGCGAGCCGTCTCGCGTCTTTGCAATCAGTTCGGCGTTGATCGAACCATCTGCGTTTTGCAGCATGAGCGCGGCGATGCCGACGGACGTTTCGGTGTTCGCCCACTGCGAAGCGGCGAGCCCGCTAAAGGGCGTATCCGTTGAGATCAGCGTCCCGCCGCCAGGGAAGTTCAGCGTTCCGTTATCTCCCGGCACAGCAAACGACCCGTCACACTTGGAGCCGGTGACATAAATATCAGCCTTCGTTGGGTCCGTTGTCTGTGCCCAGCCCGTGCCTGTGTAGTACCAGCCCGGTTCGCCTGCGCCAGACGGGAGAACTCCTATCGGCCCGGTTGGCGCTATGCAATCGACGCCTAGCGCCATGTACTGATAGATCGCCGTGGTCGGCGACTGATTCACCGGCGAGCCGATGACCGCAGACGCTACGCCGGATGCCTGCACGTTGTCCACGCCGTTGCTCGCGACACCGTTCTCGGCGACGACACCCGCCGGAAGTGGAGGTGGCGTAATGCCGGGCTGTGGGGTGGGCGTTGGTGCGATGGTCGCGCTCGCGTCAGTTTGCGAGAACGTGACGGCCGGGGTCGCGTGGGGCGACGGTGACACGATAGCCTGCACGACGCCCTGCTGGTTCGTACCGACGTAGATGCTGCCACCGACAAAGTCGTTCGCGATTGGCGACATAATCATAATGGGCAGCGGCGTAGCCGCACTCATCGGGGACACCGACTGCGCCTGCCGCAGTTCGGACTGCATCTGCACCCCGGCAAGCGGCCCAACGAACCGCAGCGATGCGCTGTAGGTCGTCGGCGGGGACACCGGCGGAGGGACGTACCCACCAGCCCCGGACGATCCGCCGCCTCCGCAAGCGGCGAGGGCCAGGATTGCCAGCGCGAGGCCGGCGATCGTAAAACGTGTCATGGTTTCCCCTTTCGAGCGGCGCGGCGGGCGCGGGTCCTGGCCGAAGCCTCGTCGGAGCACTTCTGGCAGGTCGCCATGCCTGGGCGCATCTGGGCCTTGCGGCAGGTGATGCACCGGCCTGTAGCCCTCGCTCGGGCCCGAGCATCGGCCAGTCTCTCCGCAACGATTTTCCCCATTCTGTGCCCTCCGTATCAGCAACAGTATCAGAATCCAGCATCAGCGTCAAGCCAGCAAGCCGGGTGCCAAGCGCGCCACGGTCCCTCCGCACTGAACATCCGGGAGAATCAGCAATGCCAACGAAACCGAGAGCCATCACGAGCCCTCAAGCCACGATAGACATGCTCGAACGGGCGATCACCGAAACCAGGGACTCGAACCGAGCCCTTCGGGAGGCCGTGGAACTGCTCCACGCCGCGATCTTCGGCCGGCCCGACGCGGACCCGAAGAGGTCGCTCCCAGGCCTGCAAAACAGCGTCACGGAGATGCGCGTCGAGATCCAGGGCGTGTCCGAGCAAGTGGTGAGCGTCGAAGGCCAAGTGAGGGACGTGCAACGCCAAATCGGCCAGACGGCGCAGGAGATTCACCGCTTCCGCTGGCTGGTGACGGGTGCTATGGCGACGGCCACGATCATCCTGTCGCTCGTCGATCTCTTTATTCGGACGCAACTGAAAGGATAGGGGGCTTCTGATGATCCGCGGCTTCGACGGCTCGGTATTCCAAAACGTCATAGACTGGGCCGCGGTCAAGGCGAGCGGCCTCGCTCAATTCGCTTACGCGCGCGCGTCCTATGGTGCGGACTACGTGGACCCGGATTTCGCCCGGAACCACGACGTAGCGCGGGAGCGCGACATTCCGATAGGGTCGTACCACTTCTGGCTCTACGACCAATCGCCGCAGTCGCAGTTCGCGAAGTTCCTCGAACTCACCGCCAAGGCCGGAAGGCTCGGCACGCTGCTGCCGATGGTTGACGTGGAAGAAGGCAGCTTCACCGCCGTCCCGGCTGTCGCCGACGTAATCTCGGCGCTGCGCGCGGTCATCGACCCTATCAAAGCCGCCGCGGGACCGAAGCCAATTCTGCTCTATACCAATTACGACACTTGGCAGCGTTTCTTCGCCAACACCAGCGCCTTCAATGACTGCCTACTCTGGCTCGCGCAGACCGAGGACCCGGCGGACGGCCTCTACGGCGGCTGGTCGAAGTTCGCGATCTGGCAGGACGGCACGACGGAGATCCCCGGCATTACGGGCGCGGTCGACTACGACACGCTCGCTCCGGGCCTTACACTCGCGGACATTGCACGGTAGCGATGCGCGATGGAACGCTCCGGCTGGTTCCTCAGCACGGCCTGCGACACGTGCAGATCGCGAATGGAACGAGCCGCAGCGTGGAGGCGCTATCAAATAGAGGCGTGGTACGAAGCCTGTCTCTGCCGGCAGTTCCCGTCGCTCGCGGTGCCCGAAGAGTTCGCCACAGAGGTTCGGCGCCTCTTGTTCGAGCGCGCCGAAGGGCCGCTCAGTAGCCTGTCCGTGCGGCATCCTGCAAAGGAGACTTACGCATGACCCGGATTCTAACCATCTCAGCAGCCGTTCTTCTCCTCGGCGCGGGCCGATTCACGTTCGTCGCCGCGGGCACCGCATCGTGGTTCTACCCCGCAGCCGAATACGGTCGCGATCACGTCTGCGCCATGAACGTCGAGCCACCTGGCACGAAAGTTCTCGTCGTCAACCGCGACAACGGGCGCGAGGCGACCTGCACCGTCATCGGAACCGGCCCGTTCATTCCAGGGCGCGCCATTGATGTCAGCGCGAGCGTTGCAAACGTGCTCGGCTTTACCGGCCTAGCGAACGTCAAAATCTACCGCACCATTTCCTCGAAAGGATACAAGCGATGAAGTCACTCACCCGCTTCGCTGCCGCTATGCTCGCGGCGATCTTCTGCCTACTCGTTCCGGCGCAGGCCACGATGTTCACCCCGCTCGAACGATCGAGCAAAGCCGCGTCCTGCGGCGTCGAGCGCATCGAGATCAAGACGCTCACGGATCCGACCGCAGGCAGCGTGCAGATGACGCCCGTACAAACGACGGTCGAGAACCTGCGGATCATCCCCATACCTCCAGGCTATAACCGATACGACGATAGTTTTCGATACCCGGCAGAGTTGCACGTCTACACGGTCACGGCGCAGATCATCGGCTTCAAGCACGAGTCGGATCGCGACTTTCATATCGTCATCGCAAGCCCAGATAACGCGGCGCAAACGATGATCGCCGAGCCGCCGGACCCGAACTGCCCGCTCTCGCAGAAGTCCGGCCACGCGGCGCAGTTCGAGGCGGTGCGCGATACGATGGTACGCTGTTTCGGCGAGCCGACGACGTACTTTCGGCGCTTGTCTGGGCATCCGATTGCGGTGCTCACGGGCGTTGGCTACTTCGACCCACTTCACGGCCAAACGGGGGTCGCTCCGAACGGCATAGAGTTGCATCCTCTGCTTTCGCTCACGGTTCTCAGCGGATGCTTCGCGCCATGATCGCGAAGATCGTCGCCTACTGGCGCAGCCGCGCCGCAAGCCTGCACGGGCTCATCCTGTTCCTCGGTGGTGGTGCCGGGCTCACGGCCTTGACGCTCTTGCATTTCCCGAGCGAGATCGCGCAGTTCATCTCCGGCGCCTGCATGGTACTCGGTGCATTGCTCACGACGCCTGGCCGTGAATCGTGACCGCAACTCCTGGCTCGATCGTATTGCAGCCGCTCTCGCTCGATCTAAAGAGTGCCGCGATTGCCCTGCACTACGCGATGCAGTTCGAGAAGCCGCGCTACGCGCACTGCGGCATCCTTGTGAGCGTGCAGCCGAACGGCGACCCGAGGCAGATGATTACGGCGTCAGGTGGTCCCGTGGCGTACCAAGACGCCGGCGCAACCGGGAACATCGTCGTGCCGTATGCTTGGAACGACTGGCCGACCGTCGAGCTCTGGCTGCAAGGCCAGATCGGCAAACCCTACGACTGGACGGCGTGGCTCTACGCTGCGATCGAGCCGGTCGCGAGCAGGCTCGGCTTCAATCCGAAAACCTCGGCCACGCGGTACGGCATCAGCGCGTTCACCTGCAGTTCACTCGTCGGGGCAGCGATGGCGATCGATGGCAACCCGAACCCCATTCTCGCACTGAGAACGGTCACTCCCGATGACATCGCGGAAGCGATAGGTGGATGATGTGGAAATATAACGGCCCGGTCGTCACCCCGGAGTTCGCCGCCATCGGCGTCGGCATCATGGCGCTCGTCGTCACGGCGCTGGTTCTCTCGCATATCGGTGTGCATCCGATTGTCGCCGAACGGGTACGGACCATCGCGCTTATCCTTCTCGGAGTGTCAGTCATCGTCGCTGCGCTCGGCTTGATTCGCGCAGGCCAGGAAGGCGCCGAGGTCGCGTTCTGG
>JAKAPO010000203.1 GCA_021807065.1 bacterium | reverse complement strand
TACGCCCGCATCGCCGATCGCGGCAATCGTGGGCCGGCGATTGAGTGTTGCATCGGCGCGGCTGCGGTTGGCCGCCACCAGCGTGCTTCCGCGCCGAATATCGCCGCCGTATCCGAGCCGAAAATCGCACGGAACGCCCGCCAGCACGACGCAATCCGCCTCGCGCAATGCTTCGCGCCGCCGATGCCGCAACTGCAATCGATGATCGCGCCCCAACAAACCGCGGGCCATCCCCGAAAGATAGACGGGGATGCCGATCGCTTCAATCGCGGCGGCGACGTTGTGCGCATTTCCGGGAATCGATAGCGCCTGACTGCCGACGACCGCAAGCGGTCGCTTCGCCCGTTTCAGCGCAGCGCGCGCCGCTCCTCGACTCGAGCGCGACGCCTTCGGTGGGTTTTGGGGCGCATGCGCCTGCACCCGCAACCGAGGTGAGCCGGAAAAAAGATGCTCGACATGGCGACCGAGATACCAACGCTGCGCGCGCTCGGCGAGCGATTTTCCTTTGCTCGCTGCTTGCGCGTACCAATCGCGGATCGTTGCTTCATCGTAGAGTAGATCGACGGGGGCTTCGAGGAAGATGGGGCCGGGAACACCGGCGATCGCGATTGTAAATGCCGCTTCCAGCGCCGGCTGCAGATCCGCCACGCGCCGAGCCTGCATCACCCGTTTTGCGTGCGGCGCAATCGCGGCCCGCTGATCGATATCTTGCAACGCGCCGCGACCGCGCAGCGCGGTCGGTACGCCGCCGCAGAGCAATATCAGCGGCGACTGCGCGAGCCGCGCATTTTGCATCGCGGTGACGGCGTTGGTGAGCCCAGGTCCCGCCGTCACCGCCGCCACGCCCGGAATTCCCGTAAGCCGCCCCTCGGCGTCGGCTGCGAAGAGCGCGGTTGCTTCGTCGCGAACGTCGATAATGCGGATACCGCGCGCCTTCGCCGCCGTCAAAATCGGCGATATATGCCCTCCGCAGAGCGTATAGAGACGCAGGACGCCGTGCGCCGCCAGCGTTTCGGCGATGCGGTCGCCGCCGTGTCCCGACAGACGAGATTGCTGCATCCCTCCTTCTTCGGCATGCGCGGGCGAGGTGCTGCTCGCATGCTACCTCGTACGATCTCGGGTCGCTCCACGGGACGCCGAAGAGCGCGCGCCGAACCGAAAATTGCACGAAGAAAGCGAGGCCGATGATGAGCCAAGAGAAAGAACGCGTTCCCGCCGAGACGCCACCCTCGGAAAAGCTCCAAAAAGAGATCGAGGAAGCGATGGCGGTATACGCCGACACCGACATGGACCCGAACCGGGACGACCAAAAAGATCTGCACCACGGCGCCGAAGACGAGGAAGAGAGAGACTAAAGATGCTCCGTTCGTTTGCTGCTTTTTCCGTGCTGCTGCTCGCGCCGGTTGTCGGCGCCGCGGCGACGCTTCCCACCGGGAACCTGCATTGGCGCGAGACCGGCCCCGCAGCGGCGGGCGGGCGCGTCACATCGGTGGCCGGATCGGCCCGGAATCCGCACCTCTACTATCTCGGAGCGGCGGGCGGCGGCGTATGGAAAAGCAACGACGGCGGCGCTTCCTGGAAGCCGGTTTTCGACCACGAAAGCGTTGGATCGATCGGCGCCGTCGCCATCGACCCGACGAACGATCGTACCGTCTGGGTCGGCACCGGCGAATCGAATCCGCGCAACGACGTCAGTTACGGCGACGGACTCTACAAAACGACCGATGGCGGTAAAACTTGGAAAAACGTCGGCCTGCGCGGCACGAAATACATCTCGCGCATACTCATCGATCCTAGCGACCCGCAGCATGTCATCGTCGGCGCACTCGGCGATGTCTTTGCAAGTTCGCCGCACCGCGGCGTGTACGTCACCTTTAACGGCGGGAAGAGCTGGAGCAAAACCCTCGACGTCGGCCCGATCAGCGGCGTCTCCGATCTCGCGATGAATCCGCGGACCCCCAACGTGATCTTCGCCGGCGTCTGGGAGTTCCAGCGGCGTCCGTGGACCTTCCGCAGCGGCGGCAAACGCGACGGCATCTACCGTTCGACCGACGGCGGGCGCACCTGGCACCGGTTGACCGGCGGCGGCCTCCCGGCGGGAATTACCGGCCGCATCGGCCTCGCCGTCGCACCGAGCGATCCGCAGCGCGTCTATGCCTTGATCGAAGCGAAGCATGGCATTCTTTGGCGCTCCGATGACGACGGCAATACCTGGAAGCTGGTGAGTTCGAACACGCTCGTCGACCAACGCCCTTTCTACTTCTCGCATATCGAAGTCGATCCGAGCAATCCGAATACCGTCTACACCGCGTCGACGGCACTCGCCGAAAGCACCGACGGCGGCCTGCACTTCAAAGCAATCGCCGATAACGTGCACGGTGATTTCCACGCGATCTGGATCGCACCGAACGATCCCAAGCGCATGATCGTCGGCGAAGACGGCGGCTACGCGCTGACCGTCAACGGCGGACGCACCTGGGCGTTCTGGGCGAACCTTCCCATCGGGCAATTCTACCGCGTCGGATTGGGCAACGATAACCCATATACCATCTGCGGCGGCTTGCAAGATAACAACTCCTATTGCGGGCCCTCGAATTCACTCGATATGGCCGGAATTACGAACGCCGCCTGGTACGCGGTGGTTTACGACGACGACGGGCAGTGGGCGATCCCCGACCCGCACGACGCCAACATTATTTGGTCCGACGGCCAAGATGGTGCGCTCTTCCGCTTCAATCGCACGTCGCGCGAGTACACGTTTGCAGAGCCGTACTTTACGAGCGTCCAGCAAGATTACAATATCGCCTCGAGCCCGTACCGCTTTAACTGGGAGTCGCCGATCGGCTTTGCTCCGTGGAATCCGCACGTCGTCTGGTTCGGCGGAAACGTCGTCTTTCAGACGACCGATCGCGGCCTCACCTGGAAACCGATCAGCCCGGATTTGACGCGAAACGACAAGGCGCACCAGGGCCCGTCGGGCGGCCCGATCACGCACGACGTCACCGGTGCAGAGTACACCGACACCATTCTCGATATCGAAGGTTCGCCGCTTTCGCGCGGGGAGATTTGGGTAGGAACCGACGACGGGCTGGTGCAGATGACGCGCGACGGCGGCGCGCATTGGAAGAACGTCACGCCGTCCGGCGCCGACCCGAACGGTCGTTTCGAAACGGTTGCACCATCGCCGCTCCAACGCGGCACCGCCTACGCGGTCGAAGATTCTCATCTCGTCGGCGACGACGCCCCGCAGGTTTGGGTAACCAGCGACTACGGCGCGCACTGGCGCTCGATCGCCGGCGGATTACCGCACGATCTCTGGACGCGCTCGATTCGCCCCGACATCCATAACCCGAACCTCGTCTATCTCGGAACCGAGGAGGGCGTGTGGATATCGTACGATCGCGGCGCGCACTGGCAGAGTTTACGGAACAATATGCCTCCGGTCTCGGTACGCGATATCCGCATCCAACCGCAATTCGACGATCTCGTTATTGCAACGCACGGCCGTTCGATCTGGGTGATGGACGATCTTCGCCCGCTGCAACAGCTACCGAAAGCCGTGGCAGCGGGGGCGATGCTCTTCGCTCCGCGCACCTCGTACGAGTACAATCTCACCAACAATACCGAAGGCACCTACACGAATTTCGCTGCGAAAAACCCGCCCTACGGCGTTCCGATCAGCTATTACCAAGCCAAGCCGCAGGCGCACGCTCCGCTGCTTGCGATTCTCGATTCCTCCGGACGCGTCGTCCGCACGCTGAAAGGCACGAATCTTGCGGGGCTCAACCGCATCGTTTGGAACTTTACGACCGCACCGCCCGTAAAATGGACCGGTGCAGCGAACCCCGCATTCGCCGGGCCCAGCGACGGCGCAACCGTCGTGCCGGGACGCTATGCGGTCCGCCTGACGCTCGACGGACGTACGTTCGTGCAACGCTTCACCGTCAAGCCCGATCCGAAGGCGACCGAGACGCTCGCGCAAATGCGGGAGAGCTACAATGCGTTCCAGCATCTCAACAACCTCTATTCCAGCGTCGACACGATGCTGAACCACCTCGACACCGTTGCCAAGGCTGTTGCGACCGAACCGAGGCTTTCGGGCCGGGCCGCTGCGGCGCTCGCACGCGCGCGGAGCGGGCGCATCGCCGTCATGGCGCAACTCACTGCGAACTACACCAACAGCGAGGATTCCGTCTCGCGGCCCGGTGCGCTGCGCGAAAACCTCGATGGGGCGCTCAGCTCGCTGCAATCCTTTCCGGTGCAAGGCATTATCACCCAAGCGGCCGCGCAGTTTTACGCGCGTATCGAGGCGGAATATCGCGCTGCCCGCGGTGCTTACAACGCCTACGCTCGCTCCATACCCGCGCTCAACGCGCACTTACGCGCCGCCGGAGCCCGCGCGCTTCCTCTCCTTCCGCCGGAACGCTGAGGTGCGGAAGCGTACCTCAGTTTCCGCCGAGACGGCATTTCGAGGGCTACGCGTCGGCGTCGGCATCCTCTTCCTGATCTTCGCGGAATACAAAGTCTTTGGAACGCAGTTCACGCAGGGCGGCGGATTCCAAATGTGGATCGACCGGTTTCTCTCCCAGCATGCCGTCTATCCCTTCATGGTGCCGGTCCTGCAAAATTTCGTGTTGCCGCACGCGACCGTCATTGCCTACCTTGCAGCGTACGGAGAACTTGCAATCGGCCTCGCGCTCGTCTCCGGGTACCTCGTGCGAATCGCGAGCATTTCCGGAGCGATCTAT
>JAKAPO010000202.1:1907-4765 GCA_021807065.1 bacterium | reverse complement strand
TGATCATGGTTCCCGGCGGCGTGATGAGCGCGAAGCCATTCGGCAGCGCGATGTCCGACGCGACGACGTGCTGGTGGATGCCCAGTTCCAAGACGTCGACGACGAGTTGCGCAGGCAGCGAGTCGGCGGGACCCTCGATCTCCAACTCGTGAACGAGCACGTCCATGACGCCGCCGAAGTCGCGCACGCCGCGAGCGGTTCCGGTGGGCACGATTGCGACGCGGGTGCGAACGTCCTCGTGGGCGGAGACGCGCAGAAGATCCGCGTGAATGATGCGGCGCGATACGGGGTCCCGCTGTATCTCGCGAACCAGCGCCGTATCCTTGAGCTTGCCGTCGTCTTCGAGCGTGATCATGCCGCTGCGGCCACCGTGGAGCAGCAGCTCTTCGAACGCGCGCGACTCGGCCGTAAGCGTTTCGGGTTCGCTGCCATGGCCGTACAAGACGAGTGGCACGCGCCCCACAGCGCGCACTGCGCGCGCGGCGGTGGTACCGGTGCGTTCGCGGGATTCGACTTTGAGCTTCAACATCAACCTACCACCACTGCGGGTTCAGGGACGAAAGGGATATCACCCGGACCGATATTCTCGCCAAAAAGCTCGGAGACCGAACGATTGGTCGTGATTCGGGAGATCGCATCGGCAAAGGTTTGTGCGATCGAGAGCTGGACGAACTTCGGATGCGCGGCTACGTTCTCGAAAGGAATGGTATTGGTGATGACGATGCGTTCGATTTCGGAGTTCTCCAGTACGCCGATCGCTTCGCCGGCGAAGATGCCGTGCGTCGCGACGGTCAAGACGCGCGTCGCGCCGCGCTGCCTGATCGCCTGTGCGGCTTTCCCGAGCGTTCCTCCGGTCGAGATCATGTCGTCGACGATGACTGCCGCGCGCCCCTCGACGTCGCCGACGATCTCCGCAACTTCGTTCACGTCGGGTTCGGGCCGCTTCTTGAAGACGATGGCGAGCGACGAGTTGAGGCGCTTGGCGTAGCGTTCGGCGCGGTGTACGCCGCCGGCGTCGGGCGAGACGACGACGATCTTATCGTCATAAAGGCCTTCCTTCTTGAGGTAGTTGCAGAGCGTCGGCTCCGCCATCAGGTTGTCGACGGGCATATCGAAGAAGCCTTGGATCTGCGCTGCATGGAGGTCCATCGTTACGATGCGCTTGGCGCCGGTAATCTTGAGAAGGTTCGCGACGACCTTGGCCGAGATCGGTTCGCGGCCTTTCGTCTTCTTGTCTTGCTTGGCATAGCCGTAGTACGGCATCACCGCCGTGATTCGCGACGCCGAGGCGCGGCGCAGCGCGTCGATCATCAGCAGGAGCTCCATCAGCGAGTCGTTGACGCCGTTCCCGTTGGGCGCCTTGCAGATGGATTGCACGACGAACACCTCGGAGCCGCGCACGTTCTCTTGGATCTCGACGCGCGTCTCTTCGTTCCTGAACTTGGTAACGAGGGCTTTGCCGAGCTGCACCCGCAGACGTTTGGCAATCTCTGCGGCGAGCGCCCGGTTCGAATTCCCGCTGAAGACCAGAGGACCGGAGGGCATGGCGCGGTGACTGTTCTGTGCAACCCGGTATGGGCCCTGGAGCGTCGAAGTGAGGGAGCTCCAAAAGACGATGCCGCGGAAATTCGAACTCGTCGCACCCTTCTCTCTTGCCGGCGATCAGCCCAGGGCTACTGAGGCACTGGCCCGGGGCTTGCGTGACGGCGACCGGGCGCAGACGCTTCTCGGCGTCACCGGAAGCGGTAAGACGATGGCGATGGCGCGCGTCGTCGAGCTCGTACAGAAGCCGACGCTGGTCCTCTGCCATAACAAGACGCTCGCCGCACAGCTGTGCGCCGAGTTTCGCGAGTTCTTTCCGAAAAATGCGGTCGAGTACTTCGTTTCCTACTTCGATTACTACCAGCCAGAAGCGTACGTGCCGTCGACCGATACGTACATCGAGAAAGACAGCTCGATCAACGACGAGATCGAACGGCTACGCCATTCGGCGACGCAGTCTATTCTCACGAGGCCCGATACCTTAGTCGTCGCCTCGGTATCGTGCATCTACGGTCTTGGCTCACCATCCGATTACATCGAGATGTCGGCCAACGTCCGCATCGGAGAGGACCTCGATCGCGACCAGCTGCTGCGTAAGCTGGTTGACATGCAGTACCGCCGTAACGATCTCAACTTGGTACGCGGCACGTTTAGGGTACGCGGCGACGTGCTGGAATTCGTTGCAGTAGACGAAGAGCTGGTACACCGCATCGAGTTCTTCGGCGATACCGTCGAGGCGATCAACGTCGTCAATATGCTCACCGGTGAGTACGTCGAGAGCAAGGACTCCTTGACGATTTTCCCGGCGAAGCATTTCATCACGCCTGACGAGAAGCTACGGCGCGCCGTCGACGCAATCGAAGCCGAACTCGAGGAGCGGCTGCGATACTTCCGCGAGCACGGAAAATTGCTGGAGGCACAGCGTTTGGAGCAACGCACGCGCTACGACGTCACCATGCTGCGCGAAGTCGGCTACTGTAACGGCATCGAGAACTACTCGCGCCACCTCACCGGACGGGAGGCCGGTTCGACGCCGTGGTGCCTGCTCGATTTCTTTCCCGAAGACTGGCTGCTCTTCGTCGACGAATCGCACCAGACGCTGCCGCAAGTGCACGGCATGTATCACGGCGATCATCAGCGTAAGAGCGTGCTCGTCGAGCACGGTTTCCGGTTACCAAGCGCGCTGGACAATCGCCCGCTGACGTTCGAAGAGTTCGACCGCCACGTCAGGCAGGTGGTCTACGTCTCTGCCACCCCGGGCCGCTACGAAGTGAACGGTTCCGTGCGCGTGGTCGAGATGATCGTGAGGCCAACCG
>JAKAPO010000202.1:0-1897 GCA_021807065.1 bacterium | reverse complement strand
AGGTCGACGATCTCATGGAAGAGATCCAGCAGCGCGTCGCGCGCCACGAACGCGTGCTCGTTACGACGTTGACCAAGAAGATGGCCGAGGATCTGGCAGATTACCTCGTCGAGATGGGGTTGCGCGTTCGCTACCTGCATAGCGAGATCGACACGCTCGAACGCGTAGCGATCCTGCGCGATTTGCGCGCCGGCGTCTTCGACGTGCTGGTCGGCATCAATCTCTTGCGGGAAGGCCTCGATCTTCCAGAAGTGTCGCTCGTCGGCATCCTCGATGCCGATAAGGAGGGTTACCTTCGCAGCGAGACTTCGCTGATCCAAACTATCGGACGCGCGTCGCGCAACGTCGACGGAAAGGTCATCATGTACGCCGACGCCGTCACGGAATCGATGGCCAGGGCCATCGGCGAGACCCGCCGGCGGCGTGAGATGCAGCTCGTTTTCAACGCCGAGCACGGTATCGAGCCGCGCTCCATCCGCAAGGAGATTCGCGACATCTTGAGCATGGTGCGCGCGGACAACGGCCAGACAAGGACGCGAAAGCACGCCGAGCGGCTGCCGCGTGAGGTGGCGGTGAAGACTGCGGCGGAGCTCGAGCGGCGGATGCGCGAGCATGCCGCAAATCTCGAGTTCGAGCGCGCCGCGGCGCTTCGCGACGAGCTGCTCGAGCTGCGCAAGCAATTAGGCGAGTTCCGTTCGCTTGAGGAACTCGTCGGTAACTGACGAAGGTGAAGCCCCTCAATCCATGAAGCCGAGATCTATCGACGTCGTGTTGTTCGACCTCGACGATACGCTGCACGACGATACGTTCGCGTTCCACCGTGCCTCCGAGCGAGTCGCTGCCGAGGTCGCCAAGGAACGCGGTGTCGACGCGCGGCGGCTCGACGCCGCATACATCGCGGAAGCGAACGGTTTCTGGAGCCGCCTGTCGGTCGACGATTTGAGCGTCAATATCGGAAACGTGCGCAAGGAGCTATGGCGCCGCGCGCTTGCGGACGCCGGCATCGAAGATGACGCGCTCGCAGCTCGCTGCGCGCAGCGCTACAACGACTACCGGCGCGCCCACTTCACGCTCTATCCCGGTGCGCTCGAACTGCTGCGCTCCCTGCGCGAGAGGGGCAAGCGCATCGCCCTCGTCACCAATGGCTTCGCCGAAACCCATAACGACAAGATCACGATCCTGAAGCTCCGTGACGTGCTCGACGCGGTCTTCATCGCCGACGAGATTGGGATGGTCAAACCCGATCCGCAGCTCTTCGTGCGCGCCTGCCAAACGCTCGGGTCGGCGCCCGAGCACGGTGCGATGATCGGCGACCGGTACGAGCGAGACATCCGCGGCGCTGTCGAAGCGGGCCTGTTCACGGTTTGGATCAACGTCCGCGGCGAGAACCTTCCTCCCGGCGCACCGCCTCCCGATGCCGTCTGCAGCACGATCGGAGAGGTGGGCGAAATTCTCGAGCGCGCATCATGAGCCTCGACTCGATCGTCATCAAAGGTGCGCGCGAGCACAACCTCAAGAGCATCGATCTCGTCCTTCCGCGCAACCGGCTGATCGTCATCACCGGGCTCTCTGGCTCGGGAAAATCGTCGCTCGCGTTCGATACGATCTACGCCGAGGGGCAGCGGCGCTACGTCGAATCGCTGTCGTCGTACGCGCGCCAGTTTCTGGGGCAGATGGAGAAGCCGGATGTCGATTACATCGAGGGGCTCTCCCCGGCGATCTCGATCGACCAAAAGTCGACGTCGCGCAATCCGCGCTCGACGGTCGGCACCGTGACCGAGGTGTATGATTACTTGCGCCTGCTCTACGCTCGCGTGGGGACGCCCCACTGTTACAAGTGCGGGCGCGAGATCAGCACGCAGTCGAGCGAACAGATCGTCGACGCGATCATGGAGCT
>JAKAPO010000201.1 GCA_021807065.1 bacterium | reverse complement strand
AGCGGCGAGAAACATCACCGTATTGCGCGGGGGCATGAGCGCGGCCGAGCGCCGATCGGCCGAATCGTCGTTACGTGCTCCGGACAGCGAAGAGCGCCTCATCTTAGCCACTGGCCGTTACCTTGGCGAGGGATTCGACGATCCGCGGCTCGACACGCTGTTCGTCACCATGCCGATCTCTTGGAAAGGAACCCTCGCGCAGTACGTCGGGCGCCTTCATCGCGATCACGCGAGTAAACATGATGTTGTCGTATACGACTAAATCGACGCTGAGGTTCCGGTTCTCGCGCGCATGGGCAAAAAGCGGCAGTCCGGGTATCGCGCGTTGGGCTATCGCTTGAGGTCGACGGAGAGCGTTCGCGCTGAGGAGCAGATCCGCCCAGTCGACGTCATTGCCGGCGATGAGCGCCGTCCGTCGGAGGTCTTCGAGCAGTACTGGCTTTACGCCGAGCGCGGGGAAGCAGATTCGTATCCCGAGCATGGCGACCGCGGCGGCAAGTGGATGCTCTTCATCAAGACTGCGCAGATCGATGAATGGTGGGCGAAGATCAAGGCGGCCACCGAGAGCGGCCTGTTGGGCAGTAGCGCCAAGGTGGCGACAATGAAGCCGAACCCCAACGCTGCCGCGAATTATACTCGCCTGATCTGTGTCTGCACGTACGATGTCGACGATGAACGCGATTGTCTGCGCGTTCGCCACGCGTTACGCGATCTCGGCGTGACGTGGAAGATCCCCTACAAGACCGACGCCGACACGTACGCCGGCAGGTACTCAAGAAATGGGGTTCGCGTCAGCAAGCGTTACGAATAGGGGCAGCGGCTGCTCCACAATGGAAAGGCGATCGCGCGCGTCCCGCACCTCGCTCACTCACGAAAGACGAGCACCTAGCAGGGTTGGCGAGGGGCGCCCTTCGGGGCGTTTTTCAGGTAGCGCGCCGCCCTCGGCGCGTACCACCCCCCGCTGGAATGTCGCTCGCCATCCCGGTGGGAATTCGCTAGGCCCCTGGCGGAGGCACTTGGAGCGAACTTGGTGTATCATCATGCTATGGAACGGCAGTTTCAGGTGTTTCTAGAGTATGATGCGAACGAGCTGGCGTGGGTAACCTACGTGCCCGCTCTCGACCATCTCTCGACCTTCGGCCCGACGCGGGAGGAAGCGCTCGCGAGCACGCGTGAAGCGATACTCGGCTACCTAGAGGCCGCCAAGATCGAAGGCATCAGAATCCCGCCGGCTCCGGCGCTGGCCGAGCTCGTACAGATCGCCCTCTGAAGCGCCGCACCTGGAAGCACCGCGTTAAAGCGCGGCGGTTTCAGGCTTTCGCACGTGCGCGGCAGCCACCACTACTTAAGGAAATCACGTGATGCGCGCCTCGTCGTCGTGCCCGTGCATGGCGAACGCATCGTTCCAATCGGCACGCTGCTGTCGATTCTCCGTCAAGCCGAGCTCGGCATCTAGCGCGTGCATCTCCCCGCGAGCCTCCCAAAGCCATTCAAAGCTGCGCACGTCACCCAGGTAAATGTCGAGATCGGCACCGGTTCGCTTCTTTCCCATCCATCACAGCTGGTAACACTAGTGTTAAGTAATAGCAAGGAGTGATTCTTGAGGAACGCCAGGGCGTCGGCCACGGAGCGCTCGCGGGCGAGCAGCATAGTCGGGAATCGAACGTCTTAGCCCTCACCGTTTTCGGCACGCCTTAGGGACATGCCCGGCTACAATTATCCTTACCGCCGTGTTGCCTCGGGCAACAATGTTACCTGAGGCAACACGGGCGCATAGATAATTGTCGTCGGCCAACGGCTTTGCTTTTTCCTCAGCTGGTTAGGAGCGGGCAAAAAGCAGTAACGGTCCGATATCGTGATCATCAGCGGCCCGTAGAACCTCGACGTATAGCGCACGGGTCACCACGGCATCAACCAGGTTTACCTGTCCCCATGTGAAGGGCGGCTGCCCGAGCTGGCGGGCGAGAAGATCGCCGACAAGACGCGAAAAGCGCCCGTTCCCATTTGGAAAAGGATGAATGAGAACAAGACGGTGACTGAACCGCACCGCGATTTCGTCGGGCGGATAGGTGGCGTGTTCGACCCAGTATCGCGCGTCGTCGATCGCTTGCTGCACGTCAATGGCGATCCGATAGGCCTCGACGCCGATATTGCGGGCGGTTGTACGATATTGCCCCGCCCAACGCCATACGTCGCCGAACATCCGTTGGTGCAGTTCGCTCAGAAAATCCCGATCGAGGATATCGCGCCTGCGGGCATCGGCCCAGCGTAGAGCCGCACCGATATTGATCTGCTCGGCTTCATTCAACTCGTGTCGCAGCGTGATGTAGGACGGGATGAGCTGTTCGCGCTCCTCGGCGGTGAGGGGCGTGTTGGCGTCATCATCACGAGCGAACAGAGGATCAGGCATGATAATCCCATTCCTCGTCCCACAGGCCCCGTAACGAGCCGGAGAGGATGAGGTCGATCGTGCGCTGCTTTTCGGCGTCGAGATCGGATTTGAGGAGTGCCTGATTTTCAAGGCGCATGGTGTGATCGAGGCGCGAGACGTCCTTCTGCGCCTTTTGCATCGCGCGCTCGCGCAGCATGTCGTCGAGCGGCTCGAGCGGCACGAAGGCATAGACGAAGGCACAGTTCATCGCCGCGGCAGCCTGCCGTAGCGTCCTCAACGTGGTCGCACCGGTAACTTCCGCTCTCTCGATTGGCGGGATACGCGAGGGCGCAACGCCCATGCGAGCGGCGAGTTGGCGGGCAGTCATGCCCAGGGACTCCCGAATGGCTTTGATCCAGCCTTTTGGGGGAGCAACGAGCGTCATATCGCGGAGCGGCGCTAGGCGCCGTTCCAACTGCTTACGGGCAAGAGCTGCTTGATCCGTGTTCATATATAAGTGTCCTTACAGAATATAGATTAACATATAAACATGAACAAATCAACATAGCAAGGACATTTATTGATGAACAAACCTTGCGCCAAGGCTCAGGCCACGCCGGGCTGCCTCATCGTCCAAGATCGAGGCCTTCGAAGCGCACCAGCTCCTCAGCCCGTAAGAATTTCGCGAAGCGCATCGCAGCGAGCGTCCAGACGTTGCTCCAACGGCAGCGATGAAGTCTCAATGTCACGCTTTCATTTTTTTTTTTTTGATACGCCTCTCGCGCTTCGCGTACGTGCTCCTGTTGTGATGCGCGGAGTGGCTACGTCCGCCTCGTAGACACACACACGCTGAAGCGGCGGAGGTATTCGAGCGGCTCGCAGGCTGAACGATCAAGTGGTTCGTTAGGCGGTTGTTAGATAGCTTCATCTCACAACCGCGCCAAGCGGAACCCCGGGGTGCGAAAAAGCCCCGTGTTTACGGGGCTTACGTGGTAGCGCCAACGGGAATCGAATCTGCCACCCGAGATGCCGACCAAACAGCCGGGGGACGCGTGTAGGCGGGGGTTGCCTCGCGAGGAGCTCTTCGGTTATACTTTCGGTATGAAAACTGCGGTATCCATACCAGACGACGTCTACGATCGGGTTGAACGACTCGCCGGGCGAACGAAGCGCTCCCGTAGCCGGCTTTTCAGCGATGCGCTTGGCGAGTATCTCGCGCGCCACGAAGACGACGAAGTTACCAATGCAATGAATGCGGCCGTCGAGAAAATCGGAGGGGATTACGACCCGTTCGTCAGTGCCGCGGCAAGCGATGTCCTCGAGCGCAGCGATTGGTAATCGCACAAAGCGAAGTCTGGTGGGCCGATCTCCCGTCTCCCCGAGGCTCGGGACCAGGCTTCCGCAGACCCGTTGTCGTCGTCCAGGGAGATGCCATCAACCGAAGCCGCATTGCCACCGTCGTCTGCGTTCCCCTGACGAGCAATCTCAAATGGGCGGAGGCGCCGGGGAACGTTCGTCTCGGGAAGATGCACACCGGGCTACCCAAGGACTCGGTGGCCAACGTTTCGGCGATCGTTACTATCGACAAAGGCACGCTCACGGAACGCGTCGGCCGGCTCCCTGCGGCGAAGCTTAAACTCGTCCTTGCGGGGATCGACGTCATACTCGGCAGATAAGGAGTGCGTTATTGGGGCGCATGAGAGCGTAACCATTAAGGTCTTCGGAATCAGTGGCCGGCTCCTGTCGGAAACCAACCGTCCTTGCCCGCACCGAAGCGCATGCAGCCGATGCCTCACAATAGCGCATGCCCCAATTTCTTGACGCGCCAGATCTGCTCTGCTGGCCATGCGCGCGCCCACGCAATCGGTGCATAGGCCGTATAGCTCGTCTGCGCATCGTCGGGCGGCCGCAATTCGATCAAATCCTCGATGATAAATCCGCTCCGGCGAAATAGCGCGATCCATTCGCCGTAGGGGAGCGAAAAGTTGACGCTAGAGTCATCCTCGAAACGCCGCTGTTCGAAATAGTTCGCGTGCAGGCGGTCATCGACGCGATCTTCGGATTCGCTCCAACAGACGGTCAGGATCGGTGTTGCAGCGGAGAATGCGAGCAGCCCGCCCGGACGAATTATGCGCCCTGCTTCGGGCACCGTATGATACGGGTCGCAGAACGTCATCGCGCCGTGGTCGCAGAATACGATGTCGAACGAGGCGTTTGCCAAAGGAACCGCATCCGCGCTTGCATGAATGAGCGGAAAATCGACGCCGGCCTCGCGCATATTCCGTCGCGCGTGTTCGAGCTGCCGCTCGGAATTGTCGAGTCCCACAACACGCGCGCCACGCTTCGCGAGCGCAATGCCCCAACGTGCTGCTCCGCAACCCAATTCGAGCACGTCT
>JAKAPO010000200.1 GCA_021807065.1 bacterium | reverse complement strand
GCATCGTTGCAGAATCTGCCCGACGACGCGCGCTGCTTCGCAAATCGGGCAGCGCTGCCGGGGAGAGATGTAGCGTTCGCGTGGGCGACCGCCGATTTGGGCGCGGCGCTCGCCGTCGCACAGATCGACGTCAATTTGGCCGTTGCCGGAGCCCAGTCGCATATCGCTTCGATCTTCTTCCCGCGGTCGAGCCAGCACGTTGACGTTCGCTCCACGACCAACCACCAAGCCGGCGAAACGACGTCGACCACCATCGTGCGGTCTGCAGCCCTGGGACGCGGACAGGCTCGATACGTCGGAAACATTCGGATCGCCGAGCGCGCGCGGCGCAGCGATGCCTCGCTACGCGACGACGCGCTTCTCCTTTCGCGCAACGCGCACATCGACTCCGTTCCGGCACTCGAGATCAACAACAACGACGTTAAGGCCTACCATGGGGCGACCGTCGGGGCGCTCGACGCCGAAACACTCTTCTACATGACGACGCGAGGCATCGATCGCAACCAGGCCGAACGCATGGTGACGCTCGGATTCTTCGAGCCGACACTCGAACGCTTCCCGGCGATGCTGCGCGACGACGTGCGAGAGATGTTGGCCGCCAGGATCGCCTGAGGAGGCTACATGCTGCACCTAACCGAGCGTTCCGCACTCGGCATACGCAACGATTTCCCGATCTTCTCGAAGCCGACGGCTCGAGGAAAGCGCCTTGCATATCTGGATTCCGCTGCGACGTCCCAGAAGCCGCTGTGCGTCATCGAGGCGTTGGATGCGTATTATCGCGAGTACAACGCCAATATCCATCGCGGCGTCTACGGGATTGCCGAGCGCGCGACCGAAGCGTTCGAGTCGGCGCGCGCGCGCGTCGCGCGCTTCATCAACGCAGAACCGGCCGAGCTCATCTGGACGAGGAACGCGACCGAAGGAATCAATCTCGTTGCTTACGCATGGGGTAACGCCAACCTGCGCCGCGGCGACGTCATCTTGCTCACCGAACTCGAGCATCACTCGAACCTCGTGCCGTGGCAGTTGCTCGCACAACGTACGCAGGCCGAACTGCGCTTCATTCCGGTGGACGAACGTGGCTTTTTGGTTCTCGACGCTCTGGACCGTCTGCTCGACGGTTGCAAAATCGTGGCGCTCGCTCACGTCAGCAACGTCCTCGGAACGATCGTTCCACTCGACGCCGTAATTCCACGCGCCCACGCGGCCGGCGCGATCGTCTTGATCGACGGCGCGCAGGGTGCGCCGCATTTTCCCGTCGACGTCAAGAGTCTCGACGCCGAGTTCTATGCGTTCACCGCCCACAAAATGCTCGGACCGACCGGGGTCGGTGCGCTGTACGGAAAACGCGAACTCTTGGAGTCGATGCCACCATTTCTTTCCGGTGGCGACATGATACGAAGCGTCGAGTACAGCCACACTACCTTCAACGAACTTCCGTGGAAGTTCGAGGCTGGCACGAGCAATATCGCGGACGCTATAGCCTTCGGCGTTGCCGTCGACTACCTGGCGGACCTCGGACCGGGTTGGATCAGACAGCACGAGCGCCGGATCATGGGTTACGCGCTCGCTCGTCTCGGCGAACTCGAGGCGCGCGGCCTACATGTCTACGGCCCGAAAGATCCCGACGCCACCGGAAGCGTGCTCTCCTTCAATCTCGCCGACGTGCACGCGCACGACGTCGCCTCCATCCTCGACACGGAAGGGGTCTGCATTCGCGCCGGCCATCATTGCGCTATGCCGCTGATGCACAAGATGGGCTGGCAGGCAACGGCACGCGCGTCGTTCTACGTATACAATAGCGAGGATGACGTCGACGCTCTCATCGGCGCGATCGAAAAAGCCGCTCGCATCTTCAAAGTATAGAGAACGTTCCCAAGGGAACCTACGTCTCGTGGATGACTTTTATCGCGACTACATTCTCGATCACTACCGTAACCCACGTAACTTCGGGCACCTCGAGGCTCCGACGGTGAGCGCTGAGGATCTGAATCCGCTCTGTGGGGATCGTATTCGCGTGGAGTTGAACGTCGACGATAGAGGCATCGTGCGAGACATTCGGTTTTCGGGCAAAGGCTGCGCGATCAGTCAGGCATCGGCATCGATGCTGACCGAGTCGGTGCTTGGAATGCCCCTTGAGGAGGTCGCAAAACTCTCGAAGGATGCCGTGCTCGACAACGTGGGCATCGGCATCAGCCCGACGCGGATGAAATGCGCGATGCTCGGTTTGCGGGTTCTCAAAAGCGCCGCGATCGGCACGCTGGCAGGTTGGCCCGACGAAGAGTGAATGGTGCAGACCCGGGGTAATAGGGTATACTTGAATCGTCGCCGACCGTCAGCTAGGAGAAAAGCATGGACGACGCTACGAGAATTTCACGCCGCGATTTAATTGGAAAGCTGGTCGCCGCCGCGACCGCAGTCGCCGCCTTCGCGGGACTGCGCGCACGGGCCAAAGCAGGAACCATCGACCAGCAAACAGCGCACTACGTTTCGCATCCCACGTTCGGGAACACGTGCTCCGGCTGCGTCCACTTCATTTCGCCGGATTCTTGCCAGATTGTGGCAGGCACGATCTCACCGCACGGCTCCTGCAAGTACTATTCACCGAAGATGCCGTAACCCCCAAGCCGACTACGGAGGCTTGATTGAGAAGTGATCGGTAATGAGCATGCCGTAAGGTAGCGCAGCAACGGTTGCGATGATACGGTATCGGCCGCCTCGAGCGATGACGTCGGCGGTGACGTTATAGGTACCGTCGCCGTTGCTCGTCGAGCGGATATCGGTGATCCGCGCCCCGCGCATGAAGCTTGCTTCCGTCGGCGATCCTGATGCGAGGTACGTCGTTGCGGTTGTTTGCCGTCCTGCTGCCAGCGCCGAGAGATACGCGCGCACGACGCCATCGGGCGTGCGCGGGACGCGCAAGGCCACGATACGCGACACTTGCCTGCGCGGTTTCGGCGTGCGTGGAGACTCCGTAACCACCGGTGGCAGGGTCCGCAAAACCGGCTTTGCCAGCGGCTGCAAGGTTGCGCGAGCCGTGGTGGTCGGTACCACGACCGGACGCGCGGTAAGCGCAGGTTGGGGGGTCTGCGGCTTGAGCGCAACGGCCGTGGGCGTTGGCTGCGGTGAGGCCGGCGACGATGCCGTGGCGGTGGCGGTAGGCGAAGGGGCTGCCTTTGCAACGCGCTTCGCCGGCTTCGATGACGGGCGCATGGTTGCGGAGGCACGCGGCCTGGGCGTTCGCGACGGGCGCGGACGGGGAGTTATGGGAGGCATCGGCGTTGCGCTCGGAATCGGCGTAACCGGCGGTGGATTCATCGCTGTTTGCGAAACTGATCCGCGGCTGCCGAAGAAATGCGCGAGCAACCCACCGAGTAGTAGGCCCGCGAAAACCACAATGATCATGAGCGGAATGACCGGCAGGCCTCCGCCTTCGTGCTGTTCTTCGTCTCCCCGACGACGCCGCGGCGTGTATCGTCCGAAGGAGGACATCGGTGGATACTCTTCCCCAAACGGCAGGCGGCTCCTCGAAGCATCGCAAAAGGACGCGGTGTGATCCGCGTTAGGGTCCCGCTCGATCTCCACGCCGTCGCGACTAGCGGCGCGGCTGCGTTTGCGTTCGCGACACCGCTGCGCGTACACGAACTTCTCGCGCTGGCCGTTCGCGAGGTGATCGGACCGGCTGCTCCACCCGATAAGGTCGCGCGAAGCGTGCACCGCACGGTGAAAGGGTTAAGCGCCGGAGACTATACGCTCGATATCGACGGACGAACGTTTGCCGACCCGGACGCAGTCGTCGTCTGCGCGGGCACGGCCGATATCCGTTTCTTCGTTACCTCTGTCCCGGACGTTCCTCGGCTGGCCAGGAGCCGTCGCGCGCGAGTTCGGTAAACAGCGCGTTCGGCCATGCGAAATCCTTACGGGTGAAATGCTCCGGATCGTTCACATCGAACGACTCGTGCAACTCGTTGTCCCCGGTGTCTGAGGCGGCGAGATAACCGAGCACGCGCTCCGTCTCGCTTGAACTGGTGCTCGTGAGCGCCTCCATGATGAGCGAGAGCGGCCAGACGTAGTTGCGCGGCGTATGGGCGCTGCCGATGCCCGACGCGTACTTGCCGCTGAAATAGTACGGATCTTTGGGCGAGAGGATGAAGCGTCGCGTCGCTTGATAGATCGGGTCGTGAACGTCGAGGTACCCGATATACGGAGCCGAGAGCAACGACGGAACGTTGGCGTCGTCCATGAGATTCGCATGGCCGAGCCCGTCGACTTCGTAGGCATAGATACGACCAAAGCCGGGCACGAACACGACCCCGTATCGCTCGATAGCGTCTTCCACTTCGACGCTCAGGTCCCAAGCCTCGTTGGCGAGCCGATCGTTGTGGTAGACGTGCCGCTCGATGTCGCTGAGCTGGCGCAGCGCGCCGACCGCGAACATGTTCTGCGGAATATTGTAGGGAAACTGCGCCGGGTCGTCCGACGGGCGGAATCCGGTCCAAATCATACCCGTGTAGGCGAACGGCATGCCGTCGTTACCGCCGAGGAGCGAGGTGCTGCGGTACTTCGAGCGGGTCGCGTGATGCTGTTCCGTTCGAAGGACGCGAAGCGCCAGCTCGAATGCCCGCTGCAGCAGGGGCGTGAAGATCGACGTATCGCGATAGGTGCGCCAGTAGCGAAATGTCAGCTGAACCGGGTACATCAGCGAGTCGACTTCCCACTTCCGTTCCGCGCAGAGATAACCTTAGCTACCCACGCAGGCATGCGTTGTAAGTTTG
>JAKAPO010000199.1 GCA_021807065.1 bacterium | reverse complement strand
GGACGGCCAGCGGAAAGAGTGCGAACATGGCATTGAAAGCAAGAGCTTGGGCCAAGAAGCCGCAGTTATCGCGCGAAAAACCATGGCCGGCCTCCCGCAGTATCGAGAAGAGTCGCTGCATCGTGCCCATAAGTATCCTACGCGGTGCCGATAATCCCACTCTTGGCAGTGACCGTGCTCCTCGACGGGCGTCCTGTCCTTGCCTACGCTCCGGCCATCGTTATTGCCGGGCGCACCTACGCACCGCTTTTGCCGTACGCTACTTCGGTGGCGCAGTCCATCTCGTTCGAAGACAACCTGCTCGTGCTCCAGCGCGCTACGCGGCAAGTGCGCATCCGGATGCGCCCAGTTGAACCGGATGCCCTCGCGTTCGCATACGTACCAATCGCGCGGATACTACGTGGTTTGGGAGCGACGGTGTCCTACGATGCACGCGAGCACACCGTCGACGTGCATCTTCCCCACGCTGTGGTCGTGCGGACGCCCGCGCCTTTCAATCCATCGGCGGCGCAGGTCGGTCCGCTGACGGTTTTCACGCCGCCGCCGATGCGACAGCCCATGCCGCCGTGGCATGGACCTGCTCTACCGCGACGAACGCCGCTGCCCTATCCGGTTCCGACTTGAGCCTGCCGTGGCCGGCGTGCGAATACGTTGAGGAACGCGAGAACGACCGCGCACCCGATCGCAATCCAGACCTGGCGCGGTTCGGCGGCATAGTGCCAACCGAGCGCCGCGTCTATCGAATATGAACCATTTCCTGCAAATGCGATCGCAAGCGCGGCGGCGATATTCATGCCCGGCAGTTCCCAACCACCGTTCGCATTCCAAAAACCCTTGCTGATGTGAACGCTGAAAATCGCAACGAGCATGACGAGCACGATCAGCGCGGGACCAATCGCGCCACCCAGACCGAACAGCGTCAGCAACCCGCCGACGAACTCGCCAAGTCCGGCGGCAACGGCGAAGAGCGGTCCCGGCCGAAAGCCCAACTGCGCGAAGAACGCACCCGTACCGGCCGGACCGCTTCCTCCAAACCAGCTGAAGAGTTTCTGGGCCCCGTGCGCCGCCAGCGCGCCACCTACGAGCAGGCGCGCGATCAAAATGCCTACCGCCATGAGCTGGTCTCCCTCTTTCTCGACACGACGTTACCCATGACTCGCACTTGAAGCGGACGGTTGCGGCTCGCCTGTTATGAGGTCGCGAACGAGGACGAAATGAATGCCTTCCGCTTTCAGCCGCGGAATCATCGCGCGCAACGCCTCGAGCGTCGTCGGACGCGGGTGGCCGATGGCGATCGCTCTGCCTGCGGTCAATGCGACGGAAGCAGCAGCACTAAGCTGGCGCTCCACGTACGAGACGTTCGCCTCGTCGTCTAGAAAAACGTCGCGCCTTGCCGTCGGGATACCCGCGGCCTGCGTCGTCGCTGCCGCGACGGAATCGCCAATCGTCAACGAATCGACGAAGAAGAGACTCCCGTGGGACGCTATTGCCGAGGCGACGTCACGCATCACGCGGCTATCCGCCGTTGCTTTGCTTCCTTCGTGGTTGTTGACGCCTTGCGCCAGAGGCACGTCGGCGATGTCGGCGTCAGTCTGTTCGACGATCTGCTTGTCGCTCATCTCCGTCGTGATCTTCCCCGGGCCGGGATTGATTTCCGAGATCGGCTCCATTGGGAGATGCAACATGACGCCTTTACCGGCTGCCGCAGCCTCGTCCGAGATCAGGTGCGTGTACCGTACGTCCGGCAGCACCGAGAGCGTCAACGGTATGGGTAACGCGATGAAGGCGCGCTCGGTATGAAGCCACTGACCGGCATCGTCGATAATGATTGCGAGGTCGCCTCGCGCCCTGGAGGATGGCGCAGGTGCCGGCGAAGCGGGCGGGATGAACGGCGGCGGTGGTGACGGCGAAGGGGCGGGCACTATCCGCGCGATAGCATGCGGCCGGCGCTGTACGTGGCGCTGTGCGATGGGCCGCAGCACCCACCATGCGAACGCGGTTCCGGCTGCGATGAGCAACACCGCCGGCCAAAGGAATCTTCGCTTGCGATACGGCATGAGAGATCGTCTATTTCAATGGCTCGCTATCTAACCCATCCGTCTGCGCGCTCGCTGCTCGGCGGCGCTTTCGTGGCAGGAATCATCGGTGGTTTCTTGTTCGATGCTTTTCTTTTCGCTGTTGGAATGGCGCGTTTTCCAGCGACCTATCAGTGGATCGCCTCGGGTATCATCGGACGGCACCTGGCTTATTCGGGAACGGACTTCGTATGGCTGGGTATAGCACTGCACTTCGGGATCGCCGTGGTAGCGGCAGTCACGTACGCGTATGTCGGTCAAATCGTCGGCCTGTTGGGGCGCCCGTTCCTCGGCGGCACGATTTTGGGAGTTGCGATGAACGCGATCATGGATACGGTCGTCGTACTCAAAGGTTTAGCTCCGGTTCCGCATAGCGTGCATGACATCGGTTTAGGACTAGCGGCGCACGTGCTTTTTTACGGGATCCCCGTCGCATGGTTCATCTCCCGCTACGAGCGCATTCCGATCCCGTACTAGGCGACTAGGCGACCGCGAATGTTTCGGTACCTAACGGCGGGAGAATCGCACGGTCCGGCGCTCGTCGGGATCCTCGACGGACTCCCGTCGCACGTGAAGCTCGACGTCGAGCGCATCAACGAAACGTTGTTGCGGCGTCAAGGCGGGTACGGGCGCGGCGCGCGTATGAAGATCGAACGCGACGAGGTAGAGTTTCTCGCGGGTATTCGCGGCGGGGAGACGCTTGGATCGCCGATTGCCGTGCTCGTTCGCAATCGTGACTACGAGCGCAACCGCGAGCTCATGGATCCGCTGACCGGCACCGGGCCGCCACTGACGAACCCTCGACCCGGTCACGCCGACTACGCCGGCGCGCTCAAGTACCGGCAGCGCGATCTGCGTAACGTGCTCGAACGCGCGTCGGCGCGAGAGACCGCAATGCGCGTGTGCCTCGGCGCGATCTGCGCGCAGTTGTTGGAAAACCTTGGCATCACGACGCGCAGTTACGTTTCGCAGATCGGGCCAGTCGTTGCTCCGGAGCTCGACGAATGGAACCAATGCGACGTCGAGAAGAGCGACGTACGCTGCCCGCACGAATCGAGTGCGCGCGCCATGATTGCCGCGATCGACGAGGCGAAGGCTGCGGGGGACACGCTCGGCGGCCGCTTCATCGTTCGCGTCGACGGTGTGCCCGTCGGCATCGGGAGCAATCGCCAGCCAAATCAGCGTCTCGACGGCATCCTCGCCGGCGCGCTCATGGGAGTGCAAACGGTCAAGGCGGTCGAGGTCGGGCTCGGTGGGGAAGTTGCAGGCCGGCCTGGATCGCAAGCGCACGACGTCTTCCAGCTCGAGAAGTCGGCGGGAGCGGTCGTGCGGCCGAGCAATCGCGCAGGCGGCATCGAGGGCGGGATGTCGAACGGCGAGCCGATCGTCTTGCGTGTCTCGGTGAAGCCGATTCCGACGTTGATGAAGGCGTTGAAGTCGGTGAACCTCCACGAGAGAACCGACGCACCGGCGAGCATCGTGCGCAGCGACGTCTGCGTCGTTCCAGCCGGCGCAATCGTCGGCGAGGCGATGGTTCGCCTCGCGCTCACCGGACCGGTACTGGAGAAGTACGGTGGCGACAGTCTGCAGGAGACACTCGCCAATTTGCATCGCTCGAACGCGGCCGCGAAGGCGCTATTCTAGGCTCCTAGCGAGTGGGGATCTCGAAAAGACACGTTGCACTCGTCGGATTCATGGCCTGCGGAAAATCGACGATCGGCAAGCGACTCGCAAAATTGCTCGGCTGGTCGTTCTGGGATACGGACGCAGAGATCGCCCGCCTTCACGGGCCGATCGGGCAGATTTTCGAGAGGGAGGGTGAGCCGGCGTTTCGGGTTTACGAGCGCGGCGTTGTAGAACGCGCGCTCGCGGATCCCTCCCGATGCGTGATCGCGGTTGGCGGTGGCGCACCGGCGCACGAACCGACGCGGCGCCTCCTGGCGCAGGGAGCGCATCGCGTCTTTCTGGACGTTGGCATCGAGCAGATTGTGCGCCGGCTGCGCCGAGCCAGGGCGGTTCGCCCGATGCTCGGAACCGAACTCGACGAAGAGTACGTGCGCGCCCTGTACGAGCAGCGCGCGCCGTGCTATCGCGAGGCAGAGACGATCATCGACTGCTCGAGACTGAGAGTTGGAGAAGTCGCCAGATTCGTGCAGGAGCAGCTTCAAGTGGCAGGCATCGTATCGTGATCGTCGACCGGCGCCTCGGGTATCCGATCGTTATCGCCGCCGACGTGCGCTCGCAGCTTGCGGCGAGAGTCAACGGGTTGAAATCGCGATGCATCATCTTATGCGATGCGAATCATCGCGTTGCCGGGCTGGCGCGCGACCTGGCGCTTCGCTTGAGGCGCGCGCCCACGGTGATCGGCGTGCGCCTTGGCGAGCAGCGAAAGAACGCCGCAACACTCGAGTGGATTTGGGAGGAAGTTGCGCGTTCGGGAGCCGGCCGCGACGCGATAGCGGTCGGCGTGGGCGGCGGCGTCGCCTCGGACATCTTCGGGCTCGCCGCGGCTACCTACGTGCGCGGCATTCCGTACCTGCACGTCGCGACGTCACTCGTGGCAATGGCCGACGCCGCCATCGGCGGCAAGACTGGCATCGATCTCCGTGCCGGAAAAAATCTCGCCGGAGTTTTCGCCGATCCCATCGGCGTCTACGTGCACGTTACGGCGCTGCGTACGCTGCCGTTCCGCCATCTTCGTGAGGGATT
>JAKAPO010000198.1 GCA_021807065.1 bacterium | reverse complement strand
TAAACGACGCTACGTTACGTCAGGATGCGGTAAGTTGCGGTACACAGCGCCAGTGCGCGCCAACTTACGCGAAGATCATCCCGAGAAAGATTTCTTCTCGCCGTTGCCCATCCTGCCGTCCCACGCTGAAGGTCATGGTGTAGCGCGGCCAGCGCCTTGTACTCCTTCGATCCCTTCTTGTAATCCTTCATGGCTGCGATGACCTGTTGGTCCGCGGCCGCAGCTGCATTCTCGAACTGCTGCTCTTGATCGGACGTCCAGTAACCGCCGAACTGGAAGTAGCCGCTTGGATCTGAGTATGCAAAGGAGTTGTTGCCGTCCCACATGTAGGATTTCTGGGACATCGGATCGCCGACTTGGCCTTGATAGGCATCAGGCGAGTTCCAACTGCCTAGCGCAGGATCATAGCTGCGAACGCCCTGGAAAACGTTCACGCCCTCAGTAATGCCGTCGGGTCCCGTCGTGAAGATTGGTGCATTCGCCGCATTTTCGCACAGCGCGCGGCTTGGATTCGGTGGCGTGCCGATCGACGTATCGGCCGATCCCGAGTAATCGCGCTGCGCGTAAACGACGGTTGCAGTCCCATTTGCAATCGTGATGTTGCCGGCGATCGAGAGCGGAGCGCGTGCACCGAACTTGATGTCGTCGACTTCACCCGAGTCGTTGGTCGTGAAGAGCACCGTGCCGCCGTCCCAGTGGATCGTCTCGTATGCCATCGTGCCGGTACTATCGTTGCCCGCCTCGACAGCCGCACAGTTCGCCGAGAGTTCACGGGTCGGCCCGTCACGTCGTCAACGGCGGTGATGTGTGCCTCTAAGGGACGCGGCATCGGCAGCGCTTTCAGCGTAAGCCTCACCGCCGCCTGAGCAAAACAGAGAATCCGTCGTCAGGACAGCCTCCGGCCCGCGCTTACACGCCAACGAACGAGATCGAAACTAATCCAGAACCTTGCGGTTGCATGCAGACGCCGTACGTCACAACGCCTTGAAAAGTTTGCGCGATGGACGCAAGGACCTGATTCACGGTTACATTCTTCATCAGAGGCGGAAGGTGAGGAAACCCAGGTGCCGGCGGTGGCAGTAGTTCGGGTCCTCGTACGGTTAAAAGCGGGCGAACTCTTAGAAAACGCATTGCCGCCCTTACTTCGCGAGTGTTCTCAAGCGCGTCGATCGCCGGACCAGGATCGTACTGCTCTATCGGCTTGAATCTGAGACGAGAGATTCGCGTTGCTAGTAATGAAGACGGAACCCTGCCGATTCTGATCTTGATCACTCCCGATCGTCCCGCAATGACCGCAACCTGTGTATCGCCCCTAAATATCTGCGCGATAGAAGCGATCGCGGCTTTCCCCCTCGACGGAGGTTGTGTCTTGATCTTGGGAAACTCGAAGCTATCAGGAGAGTCCCCGCAGGTTGCCGAATAGTAAAGGAGCGCGGTCCGGTGGTTGGATCTAAGCACGGGTCGCAAGTAGTGCATGACCGCAGAACGGTTACGAAAGCTCGCGGCCGCTGCGCTCTGTCGGCTATGTTGCGCCTGGAGCGAGGATGCTCCGCAAGCTGCTTGCGATACTACGAGTATTGCGATTGCTACGGCAACGTTCTTCAAGCTGGCGTATCCTTTCAGGGGGTGACGATGTAAAGGTGGTTGCTGGTAATGACGCCGCTCCTATTGACGGTGATGACGTGCTCGAATTCCGTGGACAGCTTGTGCGGCTTCCCATTATACTTCACTGTGAAAGTCTGGTACAGTACCGTCGTCCTCCTAAAGCCCCCGACTTTGTCCCGTACGGTCCCGGTGCCGCGGGTCGAAGGAAACTTTCCTTGTGAGGTCCCGCTTCCACGGTACGTGGTTGACATATTCCTGTTGTGCGATAGATGCTCCTCGACGCCGTAACAACATCCGGTCAGCAACTGCCCTTCCTTGTTTACCACTTTGTAGGTGAAGTAGTTGTACGTTCGGCCGGCTGTAGTGGGGCCGAGGACAATCTTCGCGGGAATAGGATCCTTGCGAACTTGTTCCTCCGAGCAGTTCGCGTCGCCTCCGCTTGCCGCGGTTGAGCAGTATCCGCTTGGATCCGAATATGCAAAGGAATTATTCCCGTCCCACATGTAGGCTTTTTGCGACATCGGATCGCCGACGTCGCCCTGATAGGCATCGGGTGAGTTCCAGGTGCCGATCACCGGATCGTAACTGCGCACGCCCTGGAACATGTTGACGCCGTCGGTGATGCCGTCGGGGCCCGGCTGCCAAATCGGCACGTCGGCGGGATTCGTGCTCGAGCAGAGCTGCCGGCTTGGATTCGGTGGAGTTCCCACGGAGCCGGTGAAGTCGCGCTGCTGATAGACGACCGACGTTCCGCCGCTGAACGTGATGTCACCGGCGACGCCGAGCGGGCCGAAGTCGCCGAATCTGATGTCGTCGACCGCGCCCGAGGCATTTGTCGTAAAGAGCAGCGAGGTACCATCCCAATGCAGCGTCTCGGTGCTACCGCTGGGGCTCGGCGCCTGCGCGAGCCGGCCGTTGTTCCCCCATACGTAGGAGCGGCTCTCGCTCGTGAAATGCCAGCGCTGCGCAGGGATGCTGACGTCCGGTGGGCAGCCGATGGCGGTATCCAGCCAGGTCGAGTACTGCTGCTTGATCAGATGGTTCTCGGCGTCGTACGATTTCGTGTAGGAGCCGCTGTAGGTCACCGGGTCGCACGTGTCGCCGACACACGCGGTGCCGCTCCACGAGCCGTTCGCCAGCGTCTGACGTCCTGCCGCGTCGTAGTCGTACCAGCTGCTGTTGAGATCCCCGAGATTGAGCGAGGTCAGCGGATCGTTGTATCCGCCTGCGTCGGCACAGGTGTCGTAGGACTTGGAGTCGACCGCGCCGTTCGCGTAGTGATTGATGATGCCTTGGAATCCGGGCGGCCAGTAGGCGCCCGTCGACGGCATGTTCGAGGCACTGCAGTCGCCCATGATCATGCTGTAGTTGGAGAACTTCTGGTTGGCCAGTTCGCCGCGCACCGTGTAACTTTGCGTGACGGTCTCGGAGTAGTGCTGACCCCCGTTATACGTCGACCAAGGATAAGGTGCTGTGTAGCCCAGCGGCTCACCCTCCGCATCGTAGGTGAAACCGCTGAAGCCGCCGTCGGCGCTGTCGGTCGAGAGCCGTCCGTACGTGTCGTAGGTGAAGGTGCGCGTGCTGCTCCCGTACACCGTGCTCTGGGGACGGCCGGTCGGCGTCTGCGTGTTCGTGATCTGTCCGGTCGTGCTGCCGTAGGTCGCGATCTCGCCGATAGCGCGGCCATCGTTACGATAGTTGTACTGCTGCAGGTTGCTCTGCGTCAGCGCCGAGGACGCGACCGAGAGCGACGAGCGCCAGCCGTTGGGATAGTATCCGTAGGTGAGCGTTGCGGCTGACGGTAATCCGCTGGGCTCGATCGATTCCGTCAGACGGCTATCGGCGTCGAAGAGGTACTGCTCGGTGCCCAGCGTCGAAAGCTGCACGTCGACCGTTCGCCCGTTGGGATCGTAGGTCAGCGTCTTGGCCGGAGTAACGCCGCCGTCACCGCTGTAGGACGTGTTCGTAACCCGCGCGTCGGCGTCGTACGTGTAACTCGTCATCTCTCCGATGCCGTCGGTCTTCGAGGTGAGCAGTCCATAGGTTTGGGGAGTGGCGTCGTACGCGAAGGTCGTGTGCTCGAGCGCCTCGTGGCCAGAGCCCGCGGTTGCCGTGTTCAGCGGCGAATACTGATACTGCGTCACCGCTCGGTCGAGCGCGTCGTAGGCGTTGCCTTTGAGTGCGGTCCATCCGCTGTACCCGCTCCCGCTGCCAAGGTACTCTTGCGTCTCGTAGAGATCGCCGTAGGCGTGGAACGGTCCGTTCGAGCCGCTGGTGTGCGCAGCCAGAGGGATGCTCACGGTCCCGCCCTGCGTGAGATCGTAGATGTAGCGGGTCATCCAGTTGAAGGACCACGGGTCCGTGGTATCGTGCGGCAGTTGGACCTCGATCACCCGGTCGTCGCCGTCGTACCACTTGGTGGTCGTCCCTGGCGTGCAGGTGCTCGTGCAGTTGAAGTGACGGGTCTCGGAGAGTTCGTCGCCATCGACATCGTACGTGTACGTCGTGGCGTAACCATAAGCGTACTCCGAGGGCGTCTGCTTCGAGGCGACCTCACCGTCGGCGAAGTAGGTGGTGTCGGTTTGAATGTGCGAACCCGGCAGGCCGGCGCTATTCGAGCATTGCGAAATGCTCAGCGACGCGTCGTCCGGATCGGCGACCGCCGTCTGGCGGTTCATGTTGTCGTAGGTCAGGCGCCACCAGTGCGTGCCGCTGCCATCGGTGAGATTCGAGTAGCAGACGAGATTGCCGTAGCCGTCGTAGACGAAGCTCTGCTGCGGCTGCACGGTGTTGCCGTTCTGCTCCTGGAACGAGTCGCCGGCGACGGACGTGGGCATGCCGTCGGCGTTGTAGGTGAACGTGTTGTGGTAATCGCCCATCGCGGTCGTCGTCTCGTTCAATCGGCCGAACGGCTCGTTCGGATCGCTGAAGTCCCAGCTGTAGTGCACGACGCCGCTGGGCGTACCGGTACAGGGGTCGGAGCCGTTGGGATAGTCGCCGCCGTGCTCGTGCGACCAGAGCGGATCGCAGTAGTAGAGCAGGTTGTTATGGCTGTCGTACTGGTACCACGCCGTCGGCTGAATCGTTACGAGCGAGCCGTTCACTGAAACGGTGACCTGTGGCTGCGCCTCCATGATTGTGTTCCCGTTGGCGTCGTAGGAGGCAACGGTCGTGTTCCCGCGCTCGTCGGTGAACGAGGTCAGGTTGTCGTTGCCATCCCAGCCCTCGTTGCTCACCAGGTACTGGGTGCCGGTCCACTCCTGCGTCTGCGTCACGCGCCAGAGATTG
>JAKAPO010000197.1 GCA_021807065.1 bacterium | reverse complement strand
CGAGAAGTTCGCCGGTTCCATAGGTGTCGGCGTGAAGCGGATCGTAGCGATCCTTTGCGAGCAACGCCAAGCCGGATGCCGACGCCATCTCGATAACTGCGAGTTCCCCGTCGACCGCGTACGCGGCATCGACTGGATCGCCGAGCGGTCCGCGCACTCGTCGTCTCTCGCGGCGTGCCCCGCCGGCCAGAAATGCGTCTACGGTTCCCTCGCCGCCATCGGCCATCGGAATCCGCTGCGCTTCACACTCCGGAATCGAGGCGCGTAACCCGCGGGCGATCGCTTCTGCCGCTTGCGCGGCGCTGAGACTTCCCTTGAACTTATCGGGTGCGACGACGATGCGCACGCTTCACGGCGCGCTCGCGGAGCGATCGAGGGCGACGTTGAGCGTGAAGGTTCCGCCCGGAGTTGCGGTCACCGTCGAGGACGTCTCGGTGTACCCTTGTGCCGAAACGGTGAAGTCGATCGTTCCGGCCGGCACCTTTTCGATCTTGAACTTACCGGCGTCATCCGTCGTTGCGGTGAGCACGGTGTCGATGGTCACGGTAGCGCCCGCAATCGGCTGCTGCGTTGCGCGGTCGGTGATCTGGCCCGCAACAGCCGTATATTGGCCCGGGGGTGGCAGCTGATCGAGGTTGCACGCCGTCAAGGCGCCGATAGCCGCGGCCGCTAACGCGAGTACGACCTTTCTGGGCACGCTGGACCGTTCGCGACCGGAAGCATCTGCCCTGGCGGCGAATCGGAACGCCGACATGCGAGCGGTACAACCAAGCACCGGCCCGATCTACTGCGAGAACGCCCTCGAGGCGATCGGGAACACGCCGCTCGTGCGCCTGAACAAGATACTCGACGGCACCGCATGTATGGTGCTAGCAAAAGTCGAGTACGTGAATCCAGGCGGAAGCGTCAAGGACCGGCCGGCGCGCGAGATGCTCGACGCGGCGGAGGAGGGAGGCTTCCTGAAACCGGGCGGTACGATCGTCGAGCCGACGAGCGGTAATACCGGCATGGGTCTCGCGATGGCGGCCGCGATTCGTGGATACCGCTGCATCCTCGTCATGCCCGACAAGATGTCGAAGGAGAAAGTCGACCTGCTGCGCGCCTATGGTGCCGAGGTCGTCGTTACGCCCTCCAATGTCGCCAACGACTCGCCTGAGTCCTATTACAGCGTCGCAAACCGTCTGGCCGCCGAGATTCCCGGCGCTTTTCAACCCAATCAGTTCCACAACCACCACAATCCCGATGCGCACTATCACACCACCGGCCCGGAGATTTGGGAGCAGACGCGCGGCACGATCACGCACTTCGTTGCCGGTATCGGCACCGGCGGTACCATCTCGGGCACGGCACGCTATCTCAAAGAGAAGAACCCAAACGTCCACGTCGTCGGCGCCGATCCCGAAGGATCGATCTACTCGGGAGATACGCCACGCTCGTATGCAGTCGAAGGAATCGGCCTCAACTACCTGCCCGAGACCGTAGACTTGAAAGTCATCGACGAGATCGTCCGCGTCTCAGACCGCGAATCGTTCCTGATGACGCGGCGTATCGTGCGAGAGGAAGGCCTGCTCGTCGGGGGTTCTTCCGGAACCGCTGCGGTGGCAGCGGTAAAACTCGCGCAGACGCTTCCTGCCGACGCGATCGTCGTCGTGATCTTTCCGGACTCGGGTCGCGGTTACATGTCGAAGATCTTCAACGACGACTGGATGATCGCCAACGGTTTCCTGAGCGAAGGGAAGCGCCGCGCAACGGTCGGCGACGTCTTGCGGGCGAAGACCCCGATGCCGCCGCTCATCACGGTCGCCGCGGACGACACCGTCAAGATGGCACTCGAGTTACTCCGCAGCTACGAGATCTCGCAAATCCCCGTGATGCGAGAGCGCGAGGTCGTCGGAAGCGTCAACGACGTTGCGGTCATGCAGGCGGTCTTCGATCACGCCGACATCATTCACGAGCCAGTCAGCGACGTCATGGGCCGGCCCTTCCCGGCGCTCGAGCAACACGAAGAGATCGACCGCGCCTACAAGCTTCTGACGCTCGCGAATCCGGCGATCGTCGTTATCGACGAAGGAGAACCCATTGGGGTCGTCACGCGCCAGGACATCATCTCCTTCCTCTCCAGCAGCTCCGAGGCACCGGCACATCAGTAACTCGCGCATAACTGGTTTCTCAACAAGGGCGATCCACACCGGGCAGGACGCCGATCCAACCACCGGTGCGACGATCGTTCCCATCTATCAAACCTCGACGTACACGCAAGAGGCCGTCGCCAAACACAAGGGCTTCGACTACAGCCGCACGATAAATCCTACCCGCCTCGCGCTCGAGCGGCAGCTCGCGGCTTTGGAGGGTGCGGCACACGCCTGCGCCTTCGCCAGCGGCATGGCTGCGACGAGCGCCGTCCTCAATTTGGTCTCGGCTGGCGACCACGTGGTCGCGAGCGATGACATGTACGGCGGAACCTACCGCCTCTTCTCCCGCGTGCTCGCGCGTTACGCCATCGAGTTCGCCTACGTGGACCTCAGCGATCTCGACGCCGTGCGTGCCGCACTCCGCCCAAATACGCGCTTGGTATGGATCGAGACGCCGACCAACCCCTTGTTGAAGATAGTGGATATCGCCGCAGTTGCCGCTCTTTGTCATCCCGAGCGTAGCGTTATCGTCGCGGTCGACAACACGTTTGCCACGCCGTATTTCCAGCGACCGCTCGCGCTAGGAGCGGACGTCGTCGTGCATTCGACGACGAAGTATATCGGCGGCCACAGCGACGTGGTGGGCGGTGCCGCGATAACCAACGACGACGCCACCTACGACACGATCAAGTTTCACCAAAACTCCATCGGCGGCGTTCCCGGCCCGTTCGATGCCTGGCTCACGATGCGTGGCGCGAAGACCCTTGCATTACGTATGCAACAGCACGAGAGCAACGCGCGCAAGATCGCTGAGTTTCTCGCATCGCACGAGAAAGTGGAGCGCGTCTACTATCCCGGCCTCTCCTCTCATCCCGGACACGACCTGGCGAAGAAGCAGATGTCGGGATTCGGCGGAATGCTCTCCTTCACGTTGCGCGTTCCCGAAGCTCGCACGATGGATTTTGCTGCGAGACTGCACTTCTTCAGCCTTGCCGAAAGTCTAGGCGGAGTCGAGTCGCTGATCTGCCATCCGGCACGCATGACGCACGCCTCGCTTCCCAAAGAGGACCGCGAACGACGCGGCATTACCGACGGGCTGCTGCGCCTCTCGGTCGGAATCGAAGACGCCGACGACTTAATTGAAGACTTGTCTAGCGAACTGGCAAAGCTCTAGGGGTTTGTCGGACTTGGGCCATTTTCGGAAGACGGAGATGTGCCTAAGTCCGACAGGCTCCGTCTAGGGAGCATCGCCAGGGTAGCGGACCGCGGTGGCGCCGGCGAGCAACTGCTTTGCTCGATCCGCGTTCAGCGTTCCCAGCATCGCTTCGACGCTCAGAATTACGCCGCGCTGGCTGTCGATCCAAATGTACGCGTAGATCTTGGGGGTTTTAAATCCGGTGCCTTGCGTGACGTCCAAGAACATCGCCGGCATCCCGTTTTGGAGTAAAACGCTGTCTTTGCTCTTTACAAGCGTCGACTCATCCTCCGCGCGGAGTTCGTTCGCATACGAGCTCTCAAAACCGTCGAGCGAGCCCGTGAACGACTCCATGACGATCGAGATGAGTTTCGCATTCTGGTGCGCCGTACCCATGACCCAACGTGCGATTGGCGTCGGATCCTGCGATAGCGTGCTCAGCGTCGGGTGCTGCATCTGCCCGACCAGCTGCGCGCCGTCCGGCGCTCGGTAGTGCATCGCGGCATCGTCGTACTCGAGCGGATCTTGAGCCGGAGTCGCGTCCTGCGCGCTCGCCAACAACGGCAAGACGAGTGCCATCATAGCGGCAAGGGCGGCAACGTAGAATTTTATCGGCTTCATTGCAGATTCCAACGCCTCTTGACGTTTGATGCGTCAATCTCCTCTCTCTCCTGTCATCCCTACCGAGCAAGGAGGCGACGTCGGGAGGCGCATGCAATCATTGCCCGCGAAGAAACTGCCCAAGATGAGCGCCCAGTTGCACCGCGCCGTCAACCTGCGCGGTGCGATCGCGATCAACGTGATTACGATGATCGGCATCGGACCGCTTATCACGATTCCGCTCGTCCTCGCGGACCTCGCCGGACCGCTCGCCCTGATCGGCTGGATCGCCGGTGCGTTCGTCGCCCTCTGCGATGGACTGGTCTGGTCGGAGCTGGCGACGCGCTATCCGGGATCGGGCGGAACGTATGTCTACTTGCGCGAGATCTTCGGCCGCGAGCGCTGGGGCAAACTCTTCGCCTTCCTTTACAACTGGCAGTTTTTCCTCAGCTCGTCGCTCACCGTTGCCACCGGTTACATTGGATTCGCAAATTATGCCGGCTACGTCTTTTTTCCGCACGCTGCGGACTCTTCACTATTAAATCACGCGGTAGCAGTCGGGATCGGTCTGCTCACCGTGCTCCTGCTCTACCGGCAAATCGCATCCGCAGCGCGCCTCGGCGCTGCGCTCGCGGTCGTAGCCGTCGTGACGCTGCTTCTGGTGGGAATCGCCGGCTTCTCTCACGCCGATTTCCACCGAGCGTTCGCTCTGGCGTCACCGGTCCAGCTCGGCTGGGGTTTTCTCGCGGGCTTCGGCAGCGCGCTCTACGTCACGCTCTACGATTACGCCGGATACAGTCAGGTGGCGTTCGTCGGGGAAGAGGTCCGCGAGCCGCGGAGAACGCTGCCGTTTTCGATCGTCGGTTCCGTGCTCATCGTGCTAGCGCTCTACCTCTTCGTGCAGGTCGGCGTTCTCGGCGCGGTGCCGTGGCAGACGCTCGTCCCTCATAACGGCGTACAATCCCCAAGCGCTAACTACGTTGCATCCGCGGTGGTTGCCAG
>JAKAPO010000196.1 GCA_021807065.1 bacterium | reverse complement strand
GGCATGCCGAGCCATCCCCACGGATCGCTGACCGAGAAGTTCGCGTAACGCCCGGTGAGATAGACGTTCTGCTCGAGCGAATCGGCGAGGGCGATACCCTGCGCGCGATATCCGGGAACGCGGAGCATATAACGAGCTAGCCTGATCTGCGTCGCCGAGTCGAAGTTTTGCTCTTGCGCGACGATATCGCTCAGAAAATCGTTACGGCGATTGCCTAAGGCGCTCAGAGCGAGCAGCATCTGTAGGCGCACGCGTGCCAGGCAGAGGGCGCTGCGGCACCACGAGTAACGCGTCGGGTTCAACAGCGTGCGTTCGAGGTACGCCGTCGCGTTGTCGATGGCGTGAGCGTCGACGCTCACGCCGCGGTCGCGCGCGAAGGCGAGTGCTTCGACGGCGTAACCGGACTCGAACGGATCGCTTACGCTTCCCTTGAAGTAGGCGAATCCGCCGTCGCCTTGTTGCAAGGAGAGAATCGCCGCGAGTGCGCTGCGCTGGGCGACCGCCGCGTTGAACGAAGGACGGAGGTGGTAGCGAGGGGCGAGCGCGAGCGTTGCGGAGGCGATGACGAGCCGGCTTGCGGCGTCGTCCAGGAACGGTTCTGGATCGGCAGCCATTGCGTCGGCGGCCGGAAGGGCGAACTGCGGCACGACCGAGTTCGCAAGCGTGACGCTGACGTTGCCGCCGCTCGAGAAGTCAACCGGAATCGCTGCATTCGCCGAGGTCGCGCCGGCGTCGACCACCGATTCCGTAACGCTGCGCTCGCGCACGGTGAACGGGATGCGGAAAGCATCGGTGGCGTTGCGAACGCGCGACGAGAAGAAGAGCGAGGTCGGGGCCGGCGTTCCGACGCTCATGGGGAAGCGGAAAGCTTGGATCTCGTTGCCAAGCGTCTCCGTGCCGTCCATGCTTTGCGGCGCGCCGCTTGCAAAAGACAGCGCGCCGGTCAGCTGGCCGTGCAAATGGAGCGTGCCGCCTCCGGCGACGTCGAGCGCGGAGATGCCGGCGTCGATCGTATCGCCCGGGCGAGCGAACTGCGGCACGAGCGGATTCGTCAGCAGCGTCTGCGTGGCGATGAACGTGGCGTCGCCATTGCCGAAGTGCATGTCATCGCTGCCGAGCGCGACGACCATCGCGCGCCACGTAGTCAGTTCGTCCGGCAGCTTGAACGATACGCTCACGCTGCCATCTGCGCCGATGGGCACGATGCGGTAGAAGGCGAGGGGACGGAATTGCTGGCGCACGCGCGTCGAGCCGGCGCCGGCGAGATAGCCACCGCCGTAGCCCCAGCCTTTCTCCACGGGAACGGCGAGCGTCGCAAGCGCGACGTTGGTGCGGTTATCGGAATATCGCGTCGAGACGGGCTGGTCGGCGAAGATCGTTTGCACGAGATCGGGCGGACGATAGCCGGTGAGCTGCAAGATGGCATCGTCGGCGACGATGACCACGGCCTCACCGCTGGCGGGGCGACCGTCGCGGCGCACGCGCAGCGTGATATGCTGCACCGACCCAGGCGTAAGGCGCGCGTGCCGTGGCTCGATAGCAACCTTCAAGTATTGGCTTGCAAGATCGACGTGGAGCGGCGCGAAGCCGACGCGCACGAGGCTGTCGAGCGATCCCGGTGGAATCGTCGCGATCGACGGCCCGCGGCGCACGACGATCGCCTCGACCGCGGCATTGGGCAGCATTGCCGGCGTAACGCGGAAGGAGATCGTCTGTCCGTTTCCTTGCGCGTGAACGAGGCGGCTGAGTAACACGTTCTGACGCACGACGGCGAAGTAGATATCGCTGCGCGCAAACGGTGAGGCGACGAGTGCACGGGCCGTCTCCCCGATCTTGTACTGTCTCTTATCGAGCCTGATTTTGACTTTCGTATTGTCTTGCGTTCCCCAGTTGACCTCGCCGGCGCCGAAGACAAAGGCTTGCAGATCGGTTTCGCTGCCGACCGGTGCGCCGCTGAAATTTGCGCGAATGCGATAGGGCCCCGCGTCTTTGGGATGCATCTGCACGGTCACCGGCGCGTTGCCCGACATGACGTCGGCGCTGTCGACCGTCGTGTATTGGACGCCGTTGCGCGCGCTCTCGCCGCCTTCGACGAGCTGTGTCGCCGCGGTATACGTCATCGATTGTAAGTCGAGATGCACGCTGCGCCCCGAGATAGGTTTACCGTCCGTATCGGTGACGATGACCTGTACCGCGAGCGGCCGGCCGACTTGGCCGACGAGATCCGTCTTCAGACCGATGATGCCGTCGCTCGCAAGGGCGGTGAAACTCTGGGTCGTGTCGACGGAAAGATTCGACACGTCGGTTGCCTGAATGTCGACGCTGTACGTCATCGGGAAGGGCAGATCGCCGGCGACGTTCACCTGCTGCGAGAGCGCCCCCGCGCGATCGAACGTGCCGGTCGTCGAGAGAACGTCGGTGTCGATCTCGGGCTGCTGCTCGGGCCAGAACCACTGCCGCCCGAACGTATAATCGTCCCAGCCTTGCGGTGCGAGCGTCGCGGGCTGGCGCGTCACGTCGATCTTCGCCGCCGCGTTGGATAGCGGTGCGCCGAAGAGATAACTCGCACGGGCCATCGCGGTTACGCTCGATCCCGCGAGCGCGGTTTGGCGATCGAGCGTGACGTCGAGCTTGAAGTTCGGAGGCTTGAACTGCGCGACACGCAGCCCTCCATCGATCTCGTTGCCTCGTCCCTTGGCGGCGATGCCGTAATATCCAAGCGGTTGATTCGGTCCGAAGGTTATCGGGAGAGAGAAGACGCCGAAGGCATCGGTTCGCACGGTGCCAAGCGATCGGGTCGACCCGCTCGGGTTCGTGAGCGTGAGGTCGTAGGCCGTATCAGCGTCGGCGGCCAGCACACCGTTGCGCACGGCGTACGCGATGCCGGTGATGCGAGCGCTTTCGCCGGGCTGGTACATCTGGCGATCGGAGAAAATAGTACCGCGCGAGAGCGGCGCCCCGCTCTGCCAGCTCGCATCGAGGTCGTCCATGTTCTCGGTGCCGCTCCAACCATCGATGCGCGCATATGCCCAGTCATTACCGGCGCTCGCGACCGCCATTACCGGCGGCGCCTCGCCGGCGTAGCTCGCGCCGCCGCCGTAGCACGCTTCGAGGGAGTCGCCGGTAATCTCGACGACCCCACCCGCATCGGTCGTGCCGCGCGCACAAGGCGTCGTCGACGGTGCGTTTCCAGTGCGGTAGAGAGAGACGCTCGCGCCTGAGACTGGCGTGCCGTCGGAGAGGCGCGCAACGCGAACGATCGCTTGCGCAGGAAAAGTCTGCGCGATGATGCCGAGATTCGTTAGCGAGACGATGCCGTCGTACGTCTGGGTATTGTTCGGTCCGAAGGTTGCCGCGACTCCGTACGCGAGGGTTCCGCTGTTACCGCCGAGCAGAGCGCGTAACGGCACGCGTACGACGCTCTGGACGTTCGGCTTTGCATCCGCGATCGAGCGCTGCGGCCACTGTGAAACGCTCGGCAGGAGCGATGACGGATCGTCGCCGTTGACGACGAGCATCGCCGGCGTGAGACGCAGATAATCGGCACGATAGGCGTTTGCAGGAAGATTCGTCGCGTAGATGTCGAGCGCGACGTTGGCTACGTTCGGGAAGACGCTGGTCTGAGACGGCGCCCAGAGGCCCGGCGTAAAATCGCCGGTCTCGACGGTGATCGTCTGCGGCGTGGCGAGGTGCTGGCCGAAGACGTCGGCAAGACCCGTGCCGATCGTGATCGCATATCGCGCGCGCGGTGCGAGCAGGTAGGGATCTATGCTGACGACGTTGGGCGAGTACTGCGCAAGCGATGCGGGATTCGCCGAGGATTGCGGGGCCGGCGAGATCGTGACGTTTCCGGCGAGCGTCTTGGGATCGAGCGGATTGTTGAACGCGACGGCCGGGTCGCCGCGGGCGAAACGAGCGCCGAACGTTCCCGGCTGGGGTGTCGGCGTAGAAACGATCGCGAGCGCGCTGTACGTACGGATGGTACCTTGGAACGATCGCGCCGTCGCTACGTTGCCGTTTGCGGGCGCGACGCCTGAGGCGATGACAAGATGATACGTCGTCGATTTTTCAAGCCTCTGCCGAGGCGTAAGATCATAGATCCACGTGTCGAGCGCCGGGTCGAACGCCTCGGTGGCTCCGGTTCCCGGAATCGGCGTCGGCTGCGCTTCGAGTTTCACGTCGAGGGGAATGCGTGCGCCGCCGCCGACGAGCGCGGCGCGCGCGGCAAGCGATTGCGTCTCGATCGCGGCATTGGCGGTCACGCGCAACGTAGGATGAAGATCCGCGGGGGCGGGAGTTTCGCCGTAATCGTTCGGGCCGAGTGACGGAAGATCGCGAAATGCGAGCGGTTGCGTTTCGAACGTCCAGGCGAGATCGCGTTGCAACGTGTCGCCGGCGAGGTCGCGCAATCCAGCGGTGAGCGTGATGCGCACGCGCGTTCCGATCGGCAGCGCCTGTTGCGGAACGAACCCGATCATCCGCGGCGTGTAAACGACGAAGTTACCGCGCAATGCCGGTTCGATTTGCAGGTGCGAAAGCACGGCGGCCGGACCGCTGCCTTCGAGCGCGCCGACGTCCGTTATCGGCTTATTGAAGATGACGCGAATCTGCGCGAGCGTCGCAGCGGCTTTCGCCGGCGAGACGGAGGCGATCCACGGCGGCAACTGCGGAACCGGCAAGGCCGCAACCGGTGCCAGCTTGAGCGTAACGCCGCCCCCTCCGTGACAGGCGAAGAGCGCGGCAACGACGAGCACCGAGATGAAGGTAAGGACGACGCGCATAGGGGCCTCCGCAAGATAGCGCTCTGTCGCCTAGAATACGATACTTCTATCTCATGTCATCCCGAGCGAGAGAGGCGCGCGAGCGGCAGGCGACGTCGAGAGACCGTCTCCCGGCCCTGCTTGCGCCGGTCGTCATCGCCTTCGTCTGGATCCTCTTGCGCTACACCGCCGAGATCGG
>JAKAPO010000195.1 GCA_021807065.1 bacterium | reverse complement strand
TGACCAGCGCCGCGACGTTCGTCACTAGCATAGTTCCTAGCGAGACCCACGCCCATGCCAAACCGTAGTGCTCGCGAATCAGCCGTGCGTGCCCCTTTCCTGTGACCGTTCCCAGCCGCACCGTCATCTCTTGAACGATAAAGAGCGGAACGATCAGCAAGATCTGGAGGAGAATGAGCTTGTAGCCGAACTGCGCTCCCGAGGCGGCGGCGGTGGTGATGCTCCCGGCCTCGGTGTCGGCGAACATGACGACGAGGCCGGGCCCCAGGACGGCGAGAAAATGCAGTAGCCCGCGCTTGAAGGCGGGCTCCACGGGTGACGCGGCCGAGATTCCGCGCGTGGCGGCCATCAGAAGATTAGGTTAACCTAATTTGGTACTAGGTGTTCCTGAAAAGGTCACATCGAGGGCTAGATTTCCAGTGGGGTGCCCGCCATTTGCTCAAGAAGAGTCGCGTCATGCCCGTGATGACGTCTTCAACGCCGGCGAGAGCTTATCGCATCGGTTCGGACGGCGGCTTCGAAGTTGCCGCACGAGGTTTCGCCGTCTTGCGCACTCCGGAAATCAACAAGGGCACCGCATTTACGGTTGGCGAGCGCGAGACGTTGGGACTCACTGGACTGCTTCCGCCGACGGTGCTGACGATCGAGCAGCAGGCGCAGCGTGCCTATCAACTCTACCTTCGCGAGCCTGACGAACTCGCCAAGTACGCATTCCTGTCGGACCTTCACGACCGCAACGAAACGCTGTTCTACTATCTGCTCGTCGCGCACGTCGAAGAGATGCTGCCGGTCGTCTACACGCCGACGGTGGGAACCGCAATCCAGCAGTACAGCCACGAGTTCCGCCGCCCGCGCGGCGCTTTTCTCTCGATCGACAAGCCCGAACAGATCGAGCGGTCGCTTCGCAACGCGGCGCCGTCGGGCGAAGACGTGGATCTTCTCGTTGCCACCGATGCCGAAGCGATTCTGGGAATCGGCGACTGGGGCGTCGGCGGCATCGACATCTGCGTAGGAAAGATCGCGGTCTACATCGCCGGTGCGGGGCTCGATCCTCGGCGCACGCTGCCGGTCATGCTCGACGTGGGCACCGACAACGAGTCGCTGCTGAACGATCCTCTCTACCTAGGCTGCCGCGAGCGGCGCGTTCGCGGTGAGCGCTACAAGCGGTTCGTTCATCAATACATCGAGACCGCGTTGCGGCTTTTCCCGAACGCGCTCTTTCATTGGGAGGATTTCAGCGCGGTGAACGCGCGTTGGATCATCAATGAATATCGTTCGAAACTGTGCACGTTCAACGACGACGTGCAAGGGACGGCCGGCGTCGTGCTCAGTGCGATCTTGGTGGGCCAGCGGATTGCCAACACTCGGCTGCGCGATCTCCGCGTCGTGATCTTTGGCGGTGGGACCGCCGGCTGCGGCATTGCCGACTTGTTACGAAGCGAGTTGGTTAGCGAAGGGCTCTCGCAGAGTGAGGCGGCGGCGCGCATTTGGCTCGTCGGACGGCACGGCCTCATCGTCGAAGGCGGCCGGAATATCCGCGAGCATCAAGCCGTATACGCGCGCTCAGCCGCAGAGGTCGCGACGTGGCAGCGCGATAGCGAGTGTGGCATCATGCTCGAGGAAGTCGTTCGTCAAGTGCACCCGACGGCATTGATCGGAACGTCCGCGGTCTCGGGAGCGTTCAACGAAGCCGTCGTTCGGGAGATGGCAAGGGGAGCACCGCGGCCGATCATTCTCCCGCTGTCAAACCCGAATAGCCTTGCTGAGGCGCTGCCGTCCGATCTCGTCGCTTGGACCGAAGGGCGCGGACTGATCGCAACCGGCAGCCCGTTCAAACCGGTGCTGTACAATAGCGTGTGTTACACGATCGGGCAGGCAAACAACGCGATACTCTTTCCGGGTCTTGGTTTGGGTACTATCGTGACTCGCGCGCGTGCCATCACCGACTCAATGTTCGGCGCCGCCGCTCGTGCCATCGCGGCGCTGGTCGAGGCGAAACACTTGGGCGACGCTATCCTGCCGCCCGTCTCGGCGCTGCGAGAAGTTTCGGAACAGGTTGCGATCGCGGTCGCAAAGCAAGCCCTTGCGGAAGGGTCGGCGCAGGTCGCACCGCCCGACCTCGAAAGCGCCGTGCGCTCGGCGATGTGGCAGCCCGCGTACCGTCCCCTCCGAGCGGTCTAGGACTCTTCCCTCGGGAAGTTACTGGCCGTATTCCTTGAGCATTTCGCGGACGCGGCCGGCCATCTTTAGCGCGTCGTCCCACTTGCGCTGCCACATGTTGCGTCCGAAGATGAGACCGACGCAACCGGCCTGCATCGCGGTGTGCGCCTTGCGGATCGCGTCCTCATCGCCCATCTTGCTTCCGCCGGAGACGAGCACGAGAGCGCGACCGGCGGAACGTACGACGCGGCGAAGGGATTCGACGTCGTCTTCCTTTAGCGCGTTGTAGGGCTTGGGTTGCTGGGATGCGGTGGCCTCGTTGTATTTCGGCTGATTGAGCTTGATGATGTCCGCGCCAACCTCGAGCGCGACGCGCGCCGCATAGTCGACGGCGTAGAGCGAATCTTGGCCGCCCTTCGCCTTGATGGCGGCGCCGCGCGGGTAGGACCAGATGACGAGCGGCATACCATAGCGCTCGCAGTCGCGCCGCACCTCGTTGCACTGCAAAATGTCTGCGTCTTGAGCGGGGCTTCCGACATAGAGCGTGTAGCCGACCGCATCGGCGCCCAAACGCACCGCATCTTCGACCGAAGACGTGAGCGGGCTGAGGGCTTCGTCGTCGGACGGAACGTTGGTCTTTCCGTTCACCTTGAGGACGAGTGGAACTCTTCCCGCGTATCTTGCATGATAGTGTTCGGCTAATCCGATATGCAGCGCAATCGCCGAGAAGCCGCCCTCGACGGCAAGGCGGTAGATCCAATCGGTATCGATCGAGTCGGGATTATCGAAGAAATCGACCGGCCCGTGTTCGAGCCCCTGATCGATCGGCAAGATCATCAGCGTTCCGTTTGCCGGCCCGTGTTCGTACAACAACCGGTGCAGGCGAACGCGCTTTCCGGTGGGCAGATGCATTTCGTCGAAGGTGGGACGGCGCGGCGCGGTCACGATCATAACCTCTGCGCCTTCGGCAGGGTCCAGGGGCGGTCCCTCGGCATGGAAGGCCGTTCCGGGAGCATGGCCAACTTTCGGCGAGCATGTGTTGTGAGGCGCCTCCCTCGACGTCGCTCCGTGCTCGCGCACGTCGCTCGCTCGGGATGACAAAGCGAGATTCGGACGGCAAGGCGACGCTCGAGATGACAGTGTGAGGGTTGGTTTTCTAGGTCTTGGTGCAATGGGAGAGCCGATGGTGCGCTCGCTGCGGCGTGCCGGTCATTCGGTAACCTCCTGCGTGCATCGGCGGCGCGAGGCGATGAACCGGCTCGCCGCCGAGGGCGTGGTCGAAGCGCCCGATCCAGCCGCGGTCGCCGGCGCGAGCGAGATCATCGTGCTCTGCGTACCCGATGCGCCGCAGGTGGAGGAGGTGCTCTTCGGCGATCGTGGAGTGGTAAACGGAGTGCGAGCGGGAACGACGGTCGTTGACATGTCGACGATCTCGCCAATCGCATCGCAGGGTTTTGCGAAGCGACTGGGGTCGCACGGAGTACGATTCGTCGATGCGCCGGTGAGTGGTGGTCCGATCCGTGCAGCGGACGGAACGCTCACCATAATGGTCGGCGGCGATCGCGAAGACGTCACGCGGGTCGAGCCAGTGCTGCGCGCGATGGGAATGCCTACGCATCTCGGCCCGGTTGGGATGGGGGAGACCGTCAAACTCGCCAACCAAGCGATCATCGCGAACGTGATGCTCGGGAATATCGAAGCGCTCGTTCTCGCGCGGCGTCTCGGCGCAGACCTGGACAAGGTGCGCAAGGTGCTTGCAACCGCAACGGCTTCGAACTACCTGATGGAGACGTGGCTGCCGAAAACGTGGTTTGCGGGCACGTTCCAAGGAGGCTTCTCGATGGACCTGTTGCGAAAAGACCTGGCAGCGGCTCTCGAGGCGGCGCGGGCATTCGGGTTCCCGATGCCGGCGACCGGCTTAGCATACCAACTCTACACGCATGCTTCAGCGGAGGGAGACGGCGCGCTTGATTACAGTGCGATCGTCAGACGATATGAACGAGACGGCGGAACATCCAAAGATAACGCGCGGTAGTTTTCCGAAGAGCCCGGATTTCAACAAGAAGATTCTCGTCGTCGACGACGAGACGGCGATCCTCAAAACGTTGCGGTTCAATCTCGAGCGAAGCGGCTACAAAGTGATCGCAGCGACCGATGGGCGCACCGCGATCTCCCTCGCGCAGCGCGAGCAACCCGATCTGATCGTTCTCGACATCATGCTCCCCGTGCTCGATGGCATCGAAGTGTGCAAGGAGATTCGCAAGTTCAGCTCGGTGCCCATCATCATGCTGACCGCGAAAGATCAGGAAATCGACAAGGTGCTCGCTTTCGAACTGGGTGCGGACGATTACGTGACCAAGCCGTTTGCGTTGCACGAGTTTCTGGCGCGCGTGAAAGTGCGCTTGCGTCGGCCGCATCCCACGGCCGACGGACACGAGCAGCCGATCGTGCTCGGCGACATCGTCCTCGACCCGTCACGCCAGCAGCTGACGGTGCGCGGCCAGGATGTCGCGCTCGCACCAAAGGAATTTGCCCTGCTGCGCGTTCTCATGGAGAATCAGGGGCGCGTCGTGACGCGTCAGACGCTGCTCGACAAAGTGTGGGGATACGATTTCGAAGGCGAACACCAAACCGTCAGCGTTCACGTGCGCTGGTTGCGCGAGAAAATCGAGTTGGATTCGGCGCACCCACGCCACATCCTCACCGTTCGCAGTAGAGGCTACATGTTCCGCGCGTGAGCACCGCGCTGTGGGTGCTGCTCGCGTTTGTAGCCGGGGCTGCGCTCGCGTTCGTCCTCGCCGCACGCATGC
>JAKAPO010000194.1 GCA_021807065.1 bacterium | reverse complement strand
GATCTTAGGCGCACCGGCGAGCTAAACGACATCAGCCCGTGGCCGCTCTATCTCGAAGGATCTGCGTCACGCGATCAGCGCTATCGCCTGGCGTGGACGCATCCGATCATTTTCTCACCGGCCAATCCCAAACAGCTGCTCGTGGGAGCGCAGTACGTGCTTTCGAGCACCGACTACGGCCACACGTGGCAGCGATTGAGTCCCGACCTCACGCGCAACGACCCCGCAACCGAAGGGCCGACCGGCGGGCCGGTCGACCTGGACGAGACCGGTGCGGAGATCTATCCGTACATCTCCGCGCTCGCCGTCTCTCCGAAGAGCGCCGACGTCATTTGGGCCGGATCGTCGGACGGTCTCGTTCACGTGACGACCGACGGCGGCGCGCACTGGAGCGCAGTAACGCCGCCGGCGCTGCCGCAGTGGTGCGAGATCAGCTCGATCGAACCGTCGCACTTCGCGAAAGGCACGGCGTATCTCACGGCGTCTCGCTATATGTGGGACGATTTTCATCCCTACATCTACAAGACGACGGATTACGGTCGCCACTGGGCCGCCTTACGCACGGGCATCCCCGGCGATCAATACGTGTTTACGATTCGCCAGGATCCGGACGAGGCGCGGTTGCTCTTTGCGAGCACGCGCAACACCGTCTACGTCAGTTTCGACGGCGGCGCACGGTGGCTTCCGTTGACGCTCAACCTTCCGCGCGTTCAGGTACGCGACATCGCGATCGATACGCGCCAGGGCGAAGTCGTGGTGGCGACGCACGGGCGCTCGTTCTGGGTGCTCGACAATCTATCGTTGCTCGAACAGATTGCACGCAATCCCGGCGCGCACGGTGTCACGATCTTCTCACCGCAAACCGCGTGGCTCTCGAACTTCTACGGTTCGAGTCCGTACGCCGCTTTCATGAGCGGCGTGGGGCAGAATCCGCCGTTCGGGGCAACGGTGTTCTTCAATATTCCGCACGGGTATCGCGGAAGCACGCCGGCGACGCTCGCGTTCGAAGACGCGCAAGGGCACGTCGTTCGCACCTTTACGCTGCACGAGAAGGTGAAGCGACCGTCGCTGATTGCGTTCGAGGCAATGACGCCGCAAGAGCGGACCGCTGCAATGCTCGCGCAGCTCACCGGAATCAAACCCGGAATGAATGCGTTCCAATGGGATCTGCGCTACGCTCCCGCAACAGAGATCGTCGGCTATCAGCCGCCGATTGCTGCCGGCGGCCTCGACGATAGCGTCGACGGGCCACAGGTGACTCCCGGGACGTACACGGCGATCCTACGCTACGGCGGCAGGACGGTGCGTGCGCCGCTCGACGTTGCGGTCGATCCCGGATTGAGCGTGTCGGCGGGTGCGCTCGACACGCGTCTCGATCTGGCGTTGCGGATTCGTGCGGCGCTCGATCGGTTCGATCGTGCGGTGAACGCAGCGATTGCGGCGCGTAGCGCGTTGCGTCGCGAGATCGCGCAGCACCGCATCACAGAGGCGGCGGCATCGGGCAGGCTACGCACGCTCGACCGGGCGATTGCAGCCTCGGTGCAGTTGAAGGATCGCTCGAGCGAGGGCAGTCTGATCTTTGGGACGAGGATGCGCGACTATCTCGCCTATCTGCTGGCCGAAGTGGAGTCTGCGTACGTAGCGCCGACGGCCGCCGAATCGCAGATCTTTACGCAGTTGAGCGGCGAAGCGCAGCGTTTGGAGAATCGTTTGGAGGCGGCAAGCGCACGCACGTAGGCGCGGAACCGCCTCCGGTTGCTTTACGTTCCAAGCTTATGGGAAGAGGTTCGCACGACACCGACGTACGCAAGGCGGCGCAGCGCATACCCAGCTGTTCCCTGACCTACTCGCTCGGGAAGCGTAACTTCCTTAGCTCGCTCCTTTAGCGTTCGATGCCGAGTGTGCGCGATGCCCACCATTGGGTCAGCGAGACGCGCGATAGCGCCGTCGCGACGATCATGCCTGCGATGCAGAGTAGGCTGCCGGCGATCTCGTACGGTGCGATCGAGGCGTGCAGCAATGGCAGCGAGAGCAATCCGGCGACGATCGGCACGAAGTACAAGAAGAGCGAGACTCGTGCAGCGCCCATCTGGCCGATGCCCCACGTCCAGATCGGATAGGTCAGCAAGATCGGGAAGAGCACCGCGTAACCGAAGATCGCCCACGCGTACCAGGGAACGCGCGCGAAGTCGGTATGCGCGATTGCCCACACGGCCCCGGGTACGACCATTACGGCGCCGATGGTCAGCGTGATCGCAACGAGCGAAAGAGGCGAGTATCGCGAGAGCAGCTTGGCAGAGAGCACGTTGTATCCCGCAAAGATCATCGCGGAGAGGAGGGTTAGGATATCACCAAGCCGCACGCTGGCGCGTCCGGCGAACGCTCCTTCAAAGATCGCGACGCCGAGCAACGCCAAAAGCGCGCCGATCCAGCGCACCGTATTGACGCGTTCGATCTTGAACGCGGCGACGATGAACAGGGTGAACATCGGCGCGAGGCTTCCCAAGAGCGCGGATGCGAACGCGGTCGTATGCGCGAGCCCGAGGATCCAGAAGTACTGATAGACGCCGTAGCCGCAGGCGGCGGCAGCAATCAGCAAGGGTAGGTCGTGGCGATCGACGCGTATCCGCGCACCTGATGCTCGTAGGAGCGCAATAGCCAGCGGCGGCATGATCAGGAAACGCAATCCCATGAACGCTAGCGGATCGATCTGCGTGAAGACCACCTTGACCAACACGGTGTTCAGCCCCCAGGCTGCGACGACGTAAAGAAGTCCGAGGATGACGCGCACGCGCATCGCGCCACCGTTCCACGCGCGTTCTCGACTTCTTCCCCGGCCGTTCCCACCAAACGCATATGATGGGCGCATGGCAGACGTACTCATCTTGGGCATCATCGCAAACTCCGATCCAAGACGGCTCGAGTCGTTGGTGGCGAGCACGAACATAAGCCGCGACGGGTTGAAGGTACTGACGGCACATGGTACCCGCGACGAGGAGGAGGCATCGCTGTCGCTCGTTGAGGTGGCAGAATCGACGGAACACGAGAGCTTCACCGGCGGTTTGACGCGCGGCACGGGCGTACTACCAGGCTTCGGCGGTACGGGCGTTCCCGGATTGGGAATGACCGCTTCGCTAGAGGCATTCTCACATCCGCGCATTCAAGACTACCTTGGCGACGCGACGGTGCCGGCAGGCGCGGCTGAAGGATACAACGACGCCATCAGCGATGGGCGCTGCGTCATCGTGTATCGCTGCACGCGCGAGAGTGCACCGAAGACGCAAGCAGCTCTAGAAGCGGCCGGGGTGAAAGACGTTCGCAGCTATCCGATACGCTAGAAGCCTTCCGCCAAGCGGAGAGGGCTTCTTCTCGTCGGATGCCAATGGTCGGCCGCATGAGCCGAGTGCGAGTTTTGGTCGGGACGCGCAAGGGCGCGTTCATTCTAACGTCGGACGGCAAACGGGAACAGTGGACCGTCGAGGGGCCTCACTTTCCTGGGTGGGAGATGTATCACGTGAAGGGATCCCCGACCGATCCGAATCGTCTCTACGCATCGCAGACGAGCGGCTGGCACGGCCAGTTGATTCAGCGTTCCGACGACGGCGGAAAAACGTGGGAGCCGGTCGGAAACGAGTTCGCATACGACGGCTTTCCGGGAACGCACCAGTGGTACGACGGCACGCAACGCCCCTGGAAGTTCACGCGCGTTTGGCATCTCGAACCCTCGCTCGACGATCCCGACACCGTCTACGCGGGCGTCGAGGACGCGGCGCTCTTCCGTTCGACCGACGGCGGGCGCAGTTGGAGCGAGCTTTCCGGGCTTCGCAACCATAGCACCGGTCCGAGTTGGCAGCCTGGAGCGGGTGGCATGTGCTTGCATACCATCATTGCGGACCCGAACGATGCGGCGCGCGTCTTTGTGGCGATCTCCGCGGCCGGCGCGTTTCGCAGCGACGACGGTGGCGCGACGTGGAAGGCGATCAACCGGGGGTTGCGTTCTCAGTACATTCCCGATCCCGATGCCGAGGTCGGCCACTGCGTGCACCGCATCGCGATGCATCACTCGCGGCCGAACGTTCTGTTCATGCAGAAGCACTGGGACGTCATGCGCACGGACAATGCCGGCGATTCGTGGACGGAGGTGAGCGGAAATCTCCCAACCGACTTCGGCTTCACGATCGAGGTGCACGCGCACGAGCCCGAGACGATCTACGTCTTCCCAATCAAGAGCGATTCCGAGCACTTTCCGCTCGACGGTAAGCTGCGCGTCTATCGCAGCCGTACCGGCGGAAACGAATGGGAGGCGCTGACCGAGGGATTGCCGCAGCGCGACTGCTACGTCAACGTACTGCGCGACGCGTCGGCGGTCGATGCGCTCGATTCGTGCGGCGTCTATTTCGGTACGACCGGCGGGCAGGTTTACGTCTCGCCCAATGCCGGCGAGACGTGGAATGCCATCGTACGCGACCTGCCGCCCGTGCTCTCCGTAGAGGTACAGACGTTAGGGAGCCCGTAGGAGCCTAGTGATTCGCATCGTGCTACCGGCACCTCTGCGCGCGCTGGCCCGCGTCGACGGCGAAGTTTGCATCGAGATCGACGGACCGGTAACGCAGCGCGCCGCGCTCGATGCCCTCGAGACTCGCTACCCGATGCTACGTGGAACGATCCGCGACCAAGCCACCCAGCGACGCCGTGCCTTCGTGCGCTTTTTCGCGTGCGAGCGCGACCTCTCGCACGAGTCACCCGATGCACCGCTCCCGGAAGCAGTCGCGCACGGAACCGAGCCGTATCTCGTCGTCGGCGCAATCGCCGGAGGGTAGCACTTCGGGCTCGCCTAAGCTCGTGGCGTGCGACGACGCGAGGCCCTATGGACTCTCGCCGCGTTGCAGGTTGCGCCGGCGATCGCCCAAACACAGCCTGTGCCGTTGGGGCGCACGTTCACACCCTCGTTACCGAGCGCCCCCTTCCCGTACGAGGATCGGGCGGCTGGCCACGTATATCAG
>JAKAPO010000193.1 GCA_021807065.1 bacterium | reverse complement strand
CGGCACGCCGATGCGCTCGAGCGCATCTTGCAGCGCGAGCGCGTTGATCACGGTCGCAAGCATGCCCATGTAATCGGCGGTCGCCCGGTCCATGCCCGCCGCTTCGTGGACTTTTCCGCGCCAGATGTTGCCGCCGCCGACGACGATCGCGATCGATGTCCCGCGCCGGGCGACGTCGGCGATCTCTTCCGCCATCGCGTTGGTCTTCGAATCGTCGACGCCGGCGTCGTTGACGGCGAATGCCTCACCCGAGATCTTTAATAAGACGCGCTTGTACACCGGCCAGCCTACTCTTCGCCGAGCGCGAACTTTGCGAATCGGCGAACGCGAATGCGCTCGCCCAGCGATCCGATCGCACCGTTGATGAGATCGGCGACGCTGATCTCGTCATTCTTCACGAAGGCTTGATCGAGCAAGCAGGTCTCCTCGTACCACTTGTTGAGTTTCCCCTCGACGATCTTCTCGGCGATCTCGCGCGGCTTGCCTGGAGGAACCTGTGCGCGCAGCTCACCCCGCACGCGCTCGACCTCTTCTGGTGGTATCTGCGTGCGTTCGATGTATTTCGGCGACATCGCTGCAATGTGCATCGCGATGTCGCGCGCGAGTTCGACAAACTTCGGATTGCGGGCAACGAAATCCGTCTCGCTGTTGACCTCGACGAGCACGCCGATCTTCCCGCCGGTATGGATGTAGCTGGTCACGAGTCCCTCGTTCACGGCGCGCTCAGCCTTCTTCTGCGCTGCGATCGCGCCCCGTTCCAGCAGCAGCACTTTGGCGCGCGTTACGTCGCCGCCGGCCTGCACGAGCACCTTGCGGCAATCCATGATCGGTGCATCCGTCATCTCCCGGAGGCTCTTGATCTCTTCGGCTGTTGGTGTGTACGCCATCGCGTTACGCGCCCGTCTCTTCGATCGCCGGCGTCGGCTGGTACTGATCGTAGGCGGGCGTCTCGTAGTCGCCTTCCTGTTGGTACGAACCGCTTTCGTACGCGTCGCCTTCGTAACCCGCGCTCTCGAGCTCGGTCTTGCCCTCGATCATTGCATCGGCGATCTTGCTGACGATGAGCTTCACGGCGCGAATCGCATCGTCGTTGGCAGGAATCGGATAGTCGATCTCCTCGGGGTCGCAGTTCGTGTCGATGGTGGCAATGATCGGAATCTTCAGCTTGCGTGCCTCGAGCACCGCGATGCGCTCTTTCTTCGGATCGATGATGAAGATCGCGTCGGGCAAACGATGCATCTCTTTGATGCCGCCGAGGAAGCGCTCCAACTTCATCATCTCGTCCTGCAACCTTACCACTTCCTTTTTCGGAAGGCGGTCGAAATCGCCCTGAACTTTCATGTTCTCCAGCTCGCGCAGCCGGTTGATGCGCTTCTGGATCGTCGCAAAGTTGGTCAGCGTTCCGCCGAGCCACCGCTGGTTCACGAAGAACGCTCCGGCGCGCTCGGCCTCCTCGCGCACGACGTCCTGCGCTTGTTTCTTCGTTCCGACGAAAAGAATGATCTTGCCGTCACGCGACATCTGTTTGATCAGCTCGTACACCTCGCGAAACTTCTGGACGGTCTGCGCGAGATCGATGATGTAGATGCCGTTGCGCTCTTGGAAGATGTACGGCTTCATCTTCGGATTCCAGCGCCGCGTCTGGTGACCGAAGTGCACGCCGGCTTCCAGCAGCTCTTTCATGCTAATGACGGACACAAGGTTCTCCCTTCTGGCCACGGCCGCTCGCCCTCCTTGATGAGCAGCCTCCGTAGGAGCCATGGACGCCCTCCCTCCCTGGAGAGCGAGATGAGACAAACGCGAGGAGTATACCACACTTTGTCATCGCGAGCGAGCATTGCCATCCGTCGCGAATGTGGCCGCCCTAACGGGCGGCCTTCCTTCTTGTCATCCCGAGTACACCGTGGCTCCTGCGGAGCCACCTACGACAGATGGAGATCGCTTCCGGTGTCCTTCGGACTCGAGATTTCCACATCAGCGACCGAACCTTGTCTGGAGCGACCGAACCTTGTCATCCCGAGCGAGCACAGTGCGATAGCACTGAGCGACGTCGAGGGAAGCGCCTCAACGCGTGGAAAGTCGTGGCCCATGCAGATGAAAAGCGTTGCTGCCGCATTTTTGACATGCGCTGCCCTTCCACTGTTGATTACGCTCCCCGCTCGAGCGACCAGCGTACGCACCATTCGGGAGAGTGACTATCAGAGACTCGTCCGCCTCACTTCACCTCAAATATCCCCCGATGGAAAGTCGGCAATCGTCCTCGTTTCGCGCATCGACTGGAACGACGACACGCGCAAGGCGCAGCTCGTAATGATCGATATCGCCACGCACGCGCAGCGCGCGCTGACCTACGACCGCGAAGGCCTCTCGCAGCCAGCCTTTGCGCCAAACGGCAGGAGCATCGCCTTCATCGCAGACTCGGGCACAGGTAAGGACGCAAGACCGCAGGTCTGGATCATGCCGCTCGACGGCGGTGACGCACGCCCGATCACCGATGCCAAGAGCGGCGTGCTGCAGTACGCCTGGCGCCCCGACTCCGGCGCGATCGCGTACACCTCAGCGCAAGCACCGCCGAAGCGCAAAGGCGCCGATCGCTTCCGCGACAGCTTCGTATTCACGACACAGCCGATCGTCGACCGCGAGCCGCCGTACCCCGTACATCTTTTTGTGATCTCCGCAAACGGCGGCCACGCCGATCAGCTCACCTTTGGCACGCGCAGTGTAACGTCCGGAGAGGCGCAATCGTCGCTGGCGTGGTCGCCCGATGGGAAGAGCGTCGCCGTGACGCTCGCGCCGGATCCGATCCTCAACGACGAGAGTTCCTCACGTAACGCGATCGTGGACGTCGCAACGAAGCGGGTACGCTATCTTACCGCGCATACTGCCTGGGAGAGCGCCGTGCTTTGGTCCCCGGATGGCGCGCACCTTGCATACTTGCGCTCTCCAGGCGACCCGCAAGTGAGCCTCGTGCAGCTTTACGTTACGACCCCCGTCGGCGGCGACGGCACGATGATTTCCGCTCCTGTCGACCGCCCGGTCTACGGTGCCGCATGGTCTCACGATGGCCGTAGCATCTTCTTCACCGCGCCGAATCGCACTTCGCTCGCGCTCTACCGCGCAACGCTCGGCGGCGGTCTCACACGCGTCGATCTAGGCGCACTCATCGCGGAGTCGGATCTCAACGGCGCGATTGGGCCAAATGATGCGATGCTCTTCGTTGCATCGTCGACGAAGCGCCCACCCGAGTTGTATTACCGCTCGCCCTCCGGCACGATCGCACGCCTCACCAATTACAATACATCGCTCGCGCGGCTCGATCTCGCGAACGCGCAGCGCATTACCTACGACACGAGCCTCAGCATCCACGGTGATGCCGTCCTATATACCCCGCCGCGCTTTGCCACTGGGCACCGCTATCCGCTCGTCGTCTACATTCACGGCGGACCGACCGCGTCATCGATGCTAGGCTTCGATTTCTACGCACAAGTGATGGCCGCGCGTGGCTGGTTGGTGTTGCGGCCGAACTATCGCGGAAGCGACGATCTCGGTCTCGCCTATCAACGCGCCGTCTTCGACGATCCCGACGCCGGTCCCGGAAAAGACATCATGGCAGCCGTCGATGCGGTACGCGCTCGCGGCATCGTCGATCCGAAGCGCATCGCCGTCTCCGGCTGGTCGTACGGCGGAATCATGACCGCCTGGATGATCTCCGCGTATCATATCTGGGCTGCGGCTGTCTCCGGCGCCTCGGTCAACGACTGGATAACCGACTACGGCACCGCCGATGACAGCCGCGCGGACGTAGATCTCTTCAAGGGATCGCCGTTCGTCGGCGACAACGCCGCGGATTGGCGCCGCGTCTCCGCGATCTCGTATGCGAAAGACGTGACGACGCCCGTGCTCATCCTCTCCGACGTCGGCGACAACCGCGACCCGTTCGCAACGTCCTCGATGTACTGGCGCGCGTTACGCGACAATCACAAAGACGCAACGCTGCGCGTCTGGCCCATCGACGGCCACTTCCCAAGCGATCCGGTGCGAACCGCCGACGTCTACCACTACTGGATCGCCTTCATCGCCCAACACTTCAAATAGCCTCTGTCATCCCGAGTACGCCACGGACCGTGGCGCGTGCTCCATGGAAGGCGCGACCTTCAAGAACCGTTTGCCGGATGAGCATGGACTACGTATCGCTAGCACACGGTTGGAGAGCCTCGCGCACGTAGCTCGAGAGCGAACGAAGTTCTTCCAGAATCGAGTGCTGGACGTCGCCGTCTGCGCTCAAGAGTACGTCGATTGTATTGCCAGTACCATCGGCGAGCTACTGGGCGCGCACTGATCCGTCATCCCGAGCGAGCGGAGCACATTGGCGCCAAGCGACCTCGAGGGGGAGCGCCTCCAAGCCCCTGCTTGGTGCCCGGTTGCAAGAAGTTTTGCGCTAAGCTCCGACGGGAAATGTTGGCAGCATGAGAGCGATAGCTACGATACTCTTGGCGACGCTCGCACTAACTGCGATACCAACCCCGCGTCCGGTCCTCGCCGACGGTGCAGCAAGCACGAGAAACTTGCTTTTCCTTGGGGCGGCTGCCGCCGCAACCTACCTTATTATTAGGCACAACCACGACGTACATCAGCGTGAAGCCGCGATGGCCGCGCGCCAGGCGCAGACCGCGCAACAACGCGACGAAGCATGGGCGGCGTACGATGCCGAGCGCCATGCATACCTTGTAGCGCTCGCCGATAACCTCGCGCTCGAGCGCGAGGTCGCCTACCAGCACCGCGTTATCGATCAAGTACAACGCGCGATCGCGAACACCGTGGGCGTGAGCGTTCCCACCGAAGGCTTCGTCGGCCCACCGCCGCGCGTCATTGCAAACCTCGGCAGCGTCTCCTACGGCTGGGGCGATGTTTAGATTCGCCCTCACGGTCATGATCGCAGGTATCGCGCTCGCGGGCTGCGGCGCTTCTGCGCAAATGCAGGCAGCGGACGTAACGCAGGCGATCTACAGCGACAACGTTGCCGGCGTTACCTCCCGTCTCGAACGCGGCGTAGATCGGA
>JAKAPO010000192.1 GCA_021807065.1 bacterium | reverse complement strand
CTGAGCTGCTGGAGTTCGAGATAACGGAAACCGTTGCAATGACCAACGCCGACGATTCGATCGGCATCATGCGCCAGCTCAAGAACCTCGGAATCGCACTGGCGCTCGACGACTTCGGTACAGGCTACTCCTCGCTCTCCCACCTCAAGCGTTTTCCGATCGATAAACTGAAGATCGACAAGAGCTTCGTGCGCGATATTCCCAGCGACGGGAACGATCTGGCAATCGTCTCGGCGATCATCGCGATGGCGCATGCCCTGGGTCTAAAGGTTCAAGCCGAGGGCGTCGAAACCGAACCCCAGGCCGAGTTCCTGCGGGAGTGCGAGCGCGAGCTCTCGCAAGGCTTCCTCTTCGGGCGACCGCTCCCGCCCGACGAGTTCGAAAATCTCTGGGAGAGGTGGCAGAGCGGTTGAATGCACTCGCTTGGAAAGCGAGCAGACGTGATGAGCGTCTCGGGAGTTCGAATCTCCCCCTCTCCGAGTTAATTTCCGATCGCGATGCCGATCTCGAGCTGCCCCAGTCCAATCGTCGTCTGTGCCGACGGAGTGCTTGCCGCCGTGAACGGCGGGACAAACATGTAGAGCTTTCCCGGAAACGAAACCCCGAAGTACATGTTTCCCTCGGAATCGAACGCGAGATCTCCGGCGTCTCCACTCGGCGGCACCAGCGATGACGTGGAGATGATCGTCGTCGGCGTGCTGGCATTGGTGAACGGCGGCGTGTAGATCTCGATCTGGTTCGGGTTGCCGCCGGATGCGTACAGATTGCCGTTCCCATCGAACGCGACGCCTGAATACCCTTGAGCGCCACCGGTCGTGATGGAAGCGGTTGGTGTCGACGCAGCCGTCAGCGGAAGCGAATAGATGTACACGTGGTCGCTGAATCCCGTAAACGTTGCGATTGCCAACGTACTTGCGTGTACGGCGAACTCTTGAAGGCAGCAATGATTGCCGTTAGGCAGGAGAAAATTGAAAATCGACGTGCTGGAGGCGCCTACCGGAGAAGGGAAAACGTAGACCGAATTCCCAGTCCCAACGATGAGGTTTCCCGACCCGTCGAACGCAAGCGCCTCGGCAACTCCCGCCGGCGTAGCTATTTGAAACGCAGGTGTCGACGCTGACGTGAGCGGCAGTTTGTAAACGGAAATGTATTTGTCTTGATAGCCGACGAAGAGCCGGTGACTGCTGTCGAGCGTGAGACCGAAAGGACCCTCGTTCCCGGAAGGCGGCGCCACCGTCGTGAGAGGCGCGACGTTACTCGAAAATGGCAGGCCGAACGCGAGTAGGCTTCCCGGCGAGACCCTACCGCTATTCGACGCGTTCGCGAAGTAGATTCGCGTAGGGATCGTAGCGGTGGGCGGATTTACCATCGAACCATTGCTCGCGCACCCCGCGGTTGCCGCAGCCAACGCAAACCGCCGAAAACCAGAACGCCCTTCTCATGGCACACCTCCGAGTTGCCCGCTGTTTGGCAGGCCCACGAGCAGTCCTTTTCAACCGGGCGCCGGCTTCATCGGCTGCAAAGACCAGAACTCGAAGGATGCCTTCGCCTGGGCCTCGAGCATACGAGAGCCGTCAGCCACAGGACGTCCTATCTGAGTTGCCAACGTCGAGCGTTCACCGTAGTTCGCGTCCATCACGACCCCGACGCGCCAGAGTGCGCGCTGCATGTCTTGCACGAGCATTGCCTCCGGAGGCAGCGCAACGAAGGCTGCGTCGACGGGTTTTTCTTCCCAAGGTGCGATCCCAAAACGCGCGCAAAGGGCATCCACTTTCGCGGTGCTGCGTCCCCAGAGAAGCGGCAGCGCTCCCTCTGTGACAAGTTGCGCAACCACCGCCCGTGCGGTGGGGCCGGTCCCGAGCACCGCGATCCGACGGTTCCGCAACGGGCCCATGAGCTCGCCCAACGCGACAGCCGCTCCGATGCCGTCCGTGTTCGTCCCTGTGATGCGATCGGCGAAAGCAATGGTATTGACGGCGTCTGCCTCTCGCGCGTGCGTCGTAACAACTTCGCACGCTGCGAACGCTTCTTCTTTCAAAGGCGACGTCACGTTACAACCTGCAAAACCTTGCGCGCTCAATTGCGCGATCGCACTCGCGGCTTCGCCGATGCGCACGCGAATGGCTGCGTAGGAGCCGTCGATACCGGCTTCGCGCAGGAAGTGCTCGTGAATCGAAGGGCTTCGGCTGTGCTCGACGGGATCGCCGATGAGCGCAAGCCTCACGGTTGACGCCGCTGCGGTAACATAAGCCTCTCGAGGAAGCGAAAGACGCCCGTTACCGGATGATCCCTGCGCGCGAGCGGCTCGGTCAAGATCGAGTAGAGTCCGCAAAGTTTCGCTCCGAGAACGTCCGTAAACAACTGATCTCCGACCACCGCAACCTGCCGGCGCGGAAGCCCGAGCCGCCGAACGGCCGCCAGGAAGCCCGTCGGCAGTGGTTTCAGTGCGCTCGCCACAAACGGGATCTCCATCTGCTCCGCAACGCGCATGACGCGCTCCGAAAAGTTGTTCGAGAGCATGACCAGCCGAAAACCGCGGTCCCGAGCGTCGGATACCCACGCAAGATGCTCGCGCGCCACCTCGCTCCCGCCCCAGCTGACGACCGTGTTGTCCAGATCGAGAATGAGACCCCTGATCCCAGCCGCCTCCAGCTCCGCCAGCGACACGTCGCAAAGGCGCGGGGCAAAGCGGTTAGGGCCGAGCATGGGAGGCCGCTTTTGCACCGACTATCCCCGCTATCCTCGGATTCGTCCACAGGGAAAAGTCGTCCCCGACAGGCCGCTCACAAGGATTTCACGGCGCAACCCCAATATCTTGTGTCTCCTCTCGAAATATGACACAATAGATGCCCCAAGGAGTGCTTAACGCATGAAGTTCCGTCGCACCTACTCCGCCCCCGGCGATCCATATTTCGGGCTGACCTTCGAGCCGCGCACCTCTCGCATCGTTGATCCGGACGGTACCGTGATCTTCGAGGCCGACGGCGTCATGGTGCCTTCGGATTGGAGCCAAGTCGCGGTCGACGTCCTTGCCCAAAAATACTGTCGAAAAGCCGGCGTCCCCGGTGCCCTTCGACGCGTTCCAGAAGAAGGCGTGCCGCCGTGGCTGCAGCGCTCCGTACCAGACGACGAACGGCTCGCGAGGATGCCCCGCAACGAACAGTTCGGCGGCGAGCGCGATGCGCGCGAGGTCTTCAATAGACTCGCAGGCTGCTGGACGTATTGGGGCTGGAAGTACGGGTACTTCGACGGTGAGGAGGACGCGCGCACGTATTACGACGAGATGTGCGCGATGCTCGCGCGCCAGATCGGCGCACCCAACTCGCCGCAATGGTTCAACACGGGATTGCATTGGGCGTACGGCATCTCCGGTCCGGCGCAAGGGCATTGGTACGTCGATCCCAAGACGCAGCAGCTCGAGCGCTCGACGAGCGCCTACGAGCACCCCGCGCCGCACGCCTGCCTTCCGTACTGGGCACCGGTGTCGACGCCCGACGGCCCGATTCAGATCGGGCTGATCGTCGAGCGTCAACTCATCGGATTGCAAGTTTACGATGCGCACGGTGTCACGACCGTGGTTGCCGCGAAGCGCACGGGGATCAAGCCGGTGCTGCGTGTGCATCTGGTCAACGGTGCATACGTCGATGCCACGCCTGATCATCGCGTCTACGCGCAGCGCGGCGGCGAGGCTTCTTGGCGTCCACTGGGCGAGTTGCGACCGGGCGACCTGCTCTTCGAGCGCGGCGGTATCGATCCGTCGCCGCTTCCCTTCATGAGACTCGGGCGCAATCGCGGCGAGATGGTCGTCAATGCGGCCGAGGTGGTGGCCCGGCCTGCACTCGAGATCCATGCGGTCGACATTCTCGCGATCGATCAGATGCCTCAACCGATGCCGGTCTACGACATCCAGACGGCAAGCCACACGTTCCTTACCAACAACGTCGTCGTCCACAACTGCTTCATTCAAAGCATCGAAGACGATCTCGTGAACGAGGGCGGCATCATGGACCTCTGGGTCCGCGAGGCGCGCATCTATAAATTCGGAGCGGGCACCGGTTCCGATTTCTCCAAGATCCGCGGCGCCGGCGAGAAACTCTCCGGTGGCGGCACCTCGTCGGGATTGATGTCGTTTCTTCGCGTTGGCGATCGCGCGGCCGGTGCGATTAAATCGGGTGGCACGACACGTCGCGCCGCCAAGATGGTCGTGCTGCAGCTCGACCACCCGGACATCGAGCAATTCATCAATTGGAAAGTCAAAGAGGAGCAGAAGGTCTCCGCGCTCGTCGCCGGATCGATCGCAATCGAAAAGCATCTCAACGAGATCATGCACACGGCATGCGATCCGTCGCTGCCTGAGAGTGCGCGCCTCGATCCGGCGCTGAATGTACGGCTGAAGGCCGCGATGCGGGCCGCGTTGGGCGCAGGGATTCCAACCGCAAACATCCAGTACGCGCTCGACTTCGCGAGGCAAGGCTACACGTCACTCCAGATCGATACGTATGACGTCAACTGGGACGGCGAAGCCTACAGCACCGTCTCGGGGCAGAATTCCAATAACTCCGTTCGCGTTCCCAATGAATTCTTCAAAGCACTCGATTCCGGCGGTTCTTGGGACCTGGTGCGACGTACCGACGGCGGCGTGGCGAAATCCGTGCCAGCGAAGGACCTGTGGGAACAGATCGGCGTTGCCGCATGGCAGTGCGCGGATCCCGGTGTGCAATTCGATACCACGATCAATGAATGGCACACGTGCCCGGCCGACGGCCGCATCAACGCAAGCAATCCGTGTGTCACCGGCGACACGCTTGTGGCAACCGCCGATGGCCCTCAACGCATTGCCGATCTCGTCGGCAGAGCTGCGTTTGTAATCGGCTCGGACGCCAAGCCGCATCTTGTCACGAACATATTTCCGACTGGCCACAAGTTCGTGTACAGGCTCACAACGAAAGCCGGCTATCAGGTCAATCTCACGGCGGATCACAAAGTACTGACGGAGAACCGTGGGGATGTCCCAGCACGGGATCTGCACTCCGGCGATCGCGTTATGCTATCTGGATCTGGCTTTGGCAGTGAAGCGCTCGACCCGAATATGGCCCTCGCACTTGGGCTAGCTGTTGGCGACGGTTGCGTCACCAACGGCGACACGGTCGCTCTTAT
>JAKAPO010000191.1 GCA_021807065.1 bacterium | reverse complement strand
CGGGGGGTTCGCTACCGAGCGGATCGAGATTGGCCGCGAGATGTCCGTGCGTGCGATAGGCGGAGACGATAGCCATGCCTGCTGCAACCGCGCGCAGCATCTCCTCCGATGGACCTTTTTCGAGAACCGCTTCGAGCGGCATCGCCGCGACCGCTGCGAGCTTCTTCGGCGGCGGCAGTGAGAGTGCCGCGAAAACCGTATCGTAGAACGCATCGCGTCCCTGGAGCAGCTCGTCCACCCTGCGCAGAAACTCGCCGGACTGCGCGCCTTGCACGACGCGGTGATCGTACGTAGACGTGATCTGCATCGTTTTCGTGATGCCGAGTGCCCGAAGGGTCTGTTCGCTCGCGCCCGAGAGTCCGGCGGGATAGCCGATGACGCCCGTCGCGATGATCGCCCCTTGACCCGCCATCAGTCGCGGTACCGACGCGACGGTACCGATGCCGCCGGGGTTGGTCAGCGTAAAGGTCGCGCCCGCAAGATCGTCGGCAACCAACGCGTTGGTGCGTGCGCGCGCGACTAGATCGTCATAGGCGGCGCAGAACTGTGCGAAATCTTTCTTGTCCGCGTTCTTGATGACCGGAACGACCAAGAAGCGCGTGCCGTCCTTGCGCTCGGTATCGACCGCGAGGCCGAGGTGAATACCCGCTTCAACGCGTTGCGGCCGTCCCTCTTCGTCACGACGAAATGCATGGGTGATCGCCGGCTGTTCCGTCGCAGCTCGCACGAGCGCGAAGGCGATTAGATGCGTGAACGAGATCTTCTGCGTGCTGCCCGTCGTGCGGAGCGCAGCGCCCAGTTCTCTGCGCCGTGCGTCGAGCACCTCGACCGCGATCGTGCGAAAACTCGTCGCGCTCGGAATCGTCAAGCTCTGTTCCATCGCGCCCGCGAGTGCCGCTGCCGGACCGCGCAACGGCGTTTGCGTAGCGCCGGCGGGAAGCGGCGCGGTCGCAGCTGTGGGAGCCGCTGCACGCTTCGCGCGTTCTGCCTGCTGCACCACGTCGCCGCGAAGAATCAAACCCTGCGGGCCGGAGCCGCGTATGCGCGACAGATCGAGGTCGCCGCGTCGTGCAATGCGCCGCGCTTGTGCCGAAGCGTGCGCGTCGCCACGCCGCTCCACCGGCGGCGCGACGGGAGACGCCGGCGCCTCGTTGAGAGTTCTCTCCGCCGGAACGGCCGCCGAGTTCGCCGCACCGTTCTCCACCGTCTTCGACGTGTCGATCTCGGCGAGCGCGGTGCCGACGCGCACCGTCGCTCCCTCGTCGACCAAAATCCTGGTGATCACGCCCGATGCGGTTGCAGGAACCTCGACATCCACTTTGTCGGTCGTTACGTCAACGAGCGGGTCGCCCTCGGTGATGAAATCGCCGATCCGCTTGCGCCACTCGACGATCGAACCTTCGGTGACCGACTCCCCCATCTCCGGGAGGGTTACCTGTACCACGGTACCGGACATTGCTGACAGATTCTAGCGCGAAGCGAGGAATTCTGCGACGTTAAAAATAGCCTGCAGGCTGAGGCGGGAAGTGGACCGGCGCGTTCTCGCGGAACACCGGGCGCTTGTGCGAGAGAACGAACGACGCGATGTCGTAGGCGTCTCGCAGCGAGAGGGTGCCCGGTGCGTTCTTCGGCATGTTGTAGTAGACGAAACCGGTCATCATCTTGACGTGCGACATGCCGGCACCGGTATTGAACGAAAGGTTGCCCCATAGCGGCGGAAAGGCGGCCGATCCGGCGCCGTTCGCCCCATGGCAGAGCGCACAGCGCTGCGCAAACAGGCGCGCGCCGCGCACCGGATCCGGCGACGCGGTCGGAAGCGCGACGATGAAACGCTGCGCGCTGGGTTCCTTCGAAAACGCCTGCGTCCCGCGAGAGAGCCAGGCGATGTACGCCACGACGGCGATCATCGCGCGGCTGGTGTAGGCCGGCGGATGGCCGTTCTCGCTGCGAAGAAAACACTCGGCAATGCGATCCTGTAGGGCGATCATCCGGTGCGAGCGTTTGTTCCACTGCGGAAACCGCGCGTAGAGTCCGACGAAACTTCCGCCGCGCGCTTTCGTCCCTCCGGCAATATGACAGGCGGCGCAGTCCATATTTGCGCCTTCGTAGCCGGGTAGTACGCGACGCGTGTTCGTGATGACCTCGCGGCCGTAACGGATCGCGCTGCCGAGCTGGCCGCTCGGCAGCGTCGCGGGATCGTATAGCGCGGTCCCGCTCGACGACGCCGGCTGCTGCGCGCACACCGCAAACCCGAGCGCGCAGAGCATAAGCAGGGATCCTACGCTCAGATGCGGCGTCATCCAGGTTCCTACGCTCCTAGAACGTCACGTTAAGGTACGTGTAATGATAAGTCGCCTGGAGCACGGCAATCGTCGCGACCATCGACGGCACGACCAGCACGCCTTGATTCAAATGCGTGAGAAAGTCGTCGGCGACGTCTTTGCGCGTGGCACCTGCCGGTGCGAATCCGGCAGCAACGAGTTTGCCCGAAATCTCCTCGATCGCCGTGTGACAGGCGAGCATGATGAGGCCGCGCCGCTGCAGCATTGCGAGCGACGTGTCCTGATACATGCCGTGTTCGTCGTCGGGGCTAACGCGCGGATCGTACGCGCTTTTCGCCGCATAGTACGCGTTGGCGGTGAGCGGCTTGCCGCTCTTATCCATGATCTTGAAGAACTCGCCGAGCCGATATTTGCTCCACATCGCGCTCGTCAAGTTGTACGCGGTCGATGGGCCCTGGCTCGCGAGGGCGACCGCAATCGTGCTCGCCGGATAACCGAATCCGAACTGCAGGCCATTAAACGTGTTCTTTAAATTGTTGAGCGTGACCGGATTGAACGAAACCGACTCAACGACTTGCCGGATGCGCGCCGGACGCCCGACGATCCGTGCGAAGTGCGCCTCGTCGAAATCCGCACGCGTCTCGACGAGATGCGTGCCGCCGGGAACGCTCGCCGCGGCGCTCGCCGCTCCGGTTGCCGCTGCAAGCGAAGCGGATGAGAGGAGAAATGCCGTGCGATTCATGCCCCACCATTCGCCGAATCGCCGGGCCGACCCGCTCCGGCGGGAGAGTGGCACCGGAGGTCTAACGCTTGCTCATGAACACGCTTCTCCTCCTCACATTGAGCGCGCTCGCTTTCTGTCTGGGCGCGCTCATCATGTGGCTAGCGATGCGCGTCAAGCAGGCCCGATTGGAGGAGCAGATCGGCGCTGCAGAGCGGCATTCCGTCGAGGCCGACGCGCGGGCGACCACTGCGATCGACGCGCTGATCGAGCGTACGAAGAACGAACTGCGCGAAGCAACCGTCAACAGCGCAGGCGAGCGCATCGACGCGCTCGTGACGCCGCTGAAAGAGCGTCTCGCGGAGTTCGACGCAGTCGTGCGCGACGTCGAGAAGCAGCGCGTCGGACAGCATGAAGGACTCAAGGCACAGATCGCCGGCCTTCTCGCGCGCACCGAGAATTTGGAGAACGCCGCCAACGCTCTGCGGTCGCAGACATCGTCGCTTGCCTCGGCGCTTCGCGATCCGCGCGCGCGCGGCCGCTGGGGCGAGATTCAACTGCGCCGCGTGCTCGAGCTGGCAGGTATGCTCGACTACTGCGACTTTGCCGAGCAGCAGACGGTGCTGCTGGACGACGGGCGCGGCCGCCCCGACGTCACCGTGAACCTTCCGGGCGGCAAGCGAATCTTCATCGACGCGAAAGTTCCGCTCGACCGGTTTCTGGAGGCAGGCGAAGAGAGCGACGAGAGCGCGCGGGCCTCGCTGTTACACGAGCACGCGAAGCTTGTGCGCGATCACGCGATCTCTCTCGGTCGCCGAGGCTACACGCAGGCCGGCGGCTCGGCGGAGTTGATGGCGATGTTCGTTCCCGGAGAAGGCTCGCTGAGTGCCGCCTTGCACGAGAATCCGTCGCTCATCGAAGAGGCGCTCGATCACGGCGTCCTCATCGCAAGCCCGCTGACGCTCATCGCGATCCTGCGCTCGTACGCGCTCGGCTGGCAAGCGGTGCGCCAGGAAGAGAACGCCAACCGCATCGCGGAAGTCGCACGCGACCTCTACGAAGCGGTGCGCGTCTTTGCAGAGCATCTCGCGAGGGTCGGGGATTCGCTCGGAAAGTCGCTCGACGCGTACAACAAGGCGGTCGGATCGCTCGAACGCAACGTCCTGCCGAAGGGGCGCAAGCTCAAAGAACTCGGCGCGTTCGGCGAGGACGAACTCGCTCCGGCCGAACCGCTCGCGCTCGAACCGCGGCCGATCACCGCTCCGGAGTTACGCTCCTAGGTTCCTAGCTAAAAGATCCAGGGCTTCAACGCGCATCTCAATTGCGCCGAACTGCCGGTGATCGTCCGAATCGGCGTGCTTGCACCGCTGGCGCTCGCTGCAAACACGTTGACAGCACCGGTAGCACCACAGTCCGACTCATAGATGTTTCCGTGCGCGTCGAGAGCGAGACCTTCGGCGAAGGTAATGGCGCTCGACGTGATCGTCCTGCTCGGCCCGACGTTCCCGTGCAATCCGGCATTGAAGACATTGATATCGCCCGGTGAGGCGAGGTTCTCTTCGTACACGTTCCCCGAGTGATCGACGGCTACGCCGACGGCGGTTGCGATGTTCGTGCTGCCGCCGACGATAGACCACGTCGGCGCAACGCCGCCATTGGCACCTGCGGCAAAGTAGAGAATGCCGCCTGAGCCGTCGGCGACGGTGATGTCTCCCGCGGAATCGACGACGAGCTGCTGCGGGGAGTTGAGCGTGGTAGCGCCTCCGCTCAGCGTGCGAATCGGCATGGCGTTCCCGCTGGCGCCGGCCGCGTAGACGGTGATGGAGTTGCCGTCACGATTGCTGAGATAGATTTCACCCGTACCGTCGACGCCTATGCCTTCGGGACCGTTGATGCCGGTCGCACCGCCCGAAATCGTCCGTATCGGTGCCGCACTTCCGTATGTACCCTTGGCGAAGACGTCGATCGCGTTCCCATCGAAGTCGGCGACGTAGACTCGCCCCGATGCATCCGTCGTGACTGCTGTCGGCCCGACCAACGTCGAGGCGCCTATCTGGTGCAGCGGCGCGACGTTGCCGCTCGCGCTCACGTTCCACTCGTCGACGACCTCTGGAATCCCGTAGTCGGGTACCAGAATGTGCTGCGTAGTTCCGCCAC
>JAKAPO010000190.1 GCA_021807065.1 bacterium | reverse complement strand
GACTGCTGCAAGCCGGCCTTGTGAACTCGAGCGCTCGTTCGATCCTGCAAAGTCGCATAGCCAAAGAAACGGAGAAGTCGGCGCGGATCCTGATCGTGGCGCAGCGCTATCAGCGCGATTCGGATGCCCAAATGGATCAGGCGGAGCGCGCAATGCGGTCGTACGAAAAGTACGAGGTCGCAACGACGCTCTTCGAAGTCTGCGTCGTACTGGTCTCGATCACGGCGCTGATGCGAACGCGCGCGCTTCTCTACGTCGCCGCGCCCGCGATCGTCATCGCGTTTGGCTTCTTCTTCCTGGGTCTCGCCCAACACTGACGAATCCCGCACATGATTCCGCTCGAGGATGAGTTCGGCGACATCCTGCGCAAGGCGATGCTGGGCACGAGCGTCGACGCGCTCGCCCTTTCGAAGGCGACGGGCATCGATGCACGTCTCGTCGAGGGATGGACACGCGGGCACGGAACGGCAAATGCAGAGCAGGCGCGCGCGATCGCGCCGCTGCTAGGCCTGGACGGGGGGCGGCTCGCCGACTCCGCCGGTTCGCGCTGGTACCCGCAGGTTCCCGATGCGCCCGCCGTACGCCATCATCCACAAGATCCGCACCCGAGCAATGGCTACGTCTTCTTCCTCGACGGCGGCAAACGTGCTGCGCTCGTCGATCCCGCGGGCCTTCCTCAGAACCTGCTGCGCATCTTGAGCGACGGCGCATACCGTCTGCAGTACATTCTCATCACGCACAAACACGCGGATCATTGCGACGCGACGGCAGACGTTGCGGCAGCGTTTCCATTGGCAACGATCGTCATGCACTCACTCGACGTCCATGCCATCGGGGCGCTTGCCCGCAAGGCGACGCTGGCGCGCGACGGGGACGCCTTGCCGTTCGGCGACGGCGTGGAGATCCGCATGCTGCACACGCCGGGCCACACGGACGGATCGTCGTGCTATCTCCTTCGCTCGACGCTCTTCACCGGCGACACGCTCTTTGCGGGGAGCATCGGGGGCGCGTATGGCGATGTCTCCACGTACGGCGACATCCTGAACTCGGTGCGCTCGAAGCTCTTCACCCTTCCGAGCGATACCGTCGTAATGCCTGGGCACGGCCCGCCTACGACGATCGGTCAGGAACGGGAGCACAACCCGTTTTTTGGGAAAAACTCGTGAAGCATGAAGGCGCTGCCCCCGCTCGTCCTCGCGTCGCTCGGCCTCGCCGGCCCGCAGATGATCGCGACGCCCGCGGATCTCCTCGCACACGCTCCGAGGTTCGATGGCAAGATGGTGACCACTGCGGGGACGGTCAAGGGCATCCAGCGCAGGGTGATGCGCAACGGCAACGCCTTTACGCTGTTCGATCTCTGCGAAGAAACGCGTTGCGTACACGTTTTCGAATACGGCACGCCGTCGATTGCCGACGGCCAAACGCGAACCGTGACCGGGACGTTCTTCATCGAGAAGCGCGTCGGCTCGGCCGTCTACCGTGATCAGATCGACGTCCCCAGATAAGTCCCCATGGTGGTACCAGCGGCGGGCGCTGGTCATCGTCTTCATCTACCTCATCGGCTTCTACGCGGGCTCTGCCGCTAGCGCACTGTACGAGCGCGCACCATCGTCGTTCCCGTCGTTCGTTCTCGTTGCGTCGGCTCTCCACTCCCGTCCGTCGACGGCGCTGTGGATCGCCACCGCGCTGAGCTTTGCGGGATTTCTCATTCGCTATTGGGGTTCTACGTATCTCAGTCCCGAAGTCGTATGGAGCCCCAACGCTCTTCAAGGCAAACTCCTCGTAGACGGACCGTTTCGTTACGTACGCAATCCACTCTACCTTGGAAACATCTTGCTCGCGCTGGCTGTCGGAAGCCTAGCGACACCGATCGGCTGGGCAATCATCGTGCTCGGCAACATCTGGTTTTCTTGGCTCCTGGGCACCCATGAAGCGCATGGGATGCGCGAACGCTACGGTGATATCTACGAGCGCTATCGTAAGACGGTACCGGCCTTTCTGCCCCGCCTCTGGCCGGCACGCGTCGAAGGCAGCGTTCACGGAAAACCTTCGCTCCTCGGCGGGCTCAAGGCGGAGGCGCTCATGCTTGGGTTCGCGGTTGCGATGGCGGCATACACGCTAACGGCCGATCTAAGAATTTTCTGGGGAATCGCTCTTGCCGGATGGCTCGCGCAATACACCTTCCGCCGGCAGACGCTCGCGCGATTTCCTACGTCCGCAACTTGATGCCAAGCGCCGTCATTCGAAGCGCAACCGCAAGGACGACGATGCACAGCAATCCGATTGCACCCATCGAATACAGCGGCGGAAGAAAGCTCTGACCGGTGTAACTGCGCCTGAACGCGTCGATCGTATAGAAAATCGGATTCACGAGGGAGAGCGTGCGCAGAGCCGGCGGCAGCATCGTCGCCGCGGTGAAGACACCGCCAACGAAGGTCAAAGGCATGATGACGAACGTGGTGAGCACTGCGAGGTGATCGAATTTCTCTGCGAGCAGGCCGAGAATGATGCCGAGACCGGAGAAGAGTACCGAGACCAGGATCAAGACGAAGAAATACATGGCCCAGTCGCGCGGCAGCGTATGCACGAGCAGCGCGCCAAGCGCGGTGATGAGACCCGCGATGATGAGCGCCCGCGCGAGGCTTCCAAGGATAAAACCGAACACGATCTCGGTAGCCGACATCGGGGCGATGAGCAGCTCCTGAATATGGTTCATGAAGCGCCCTTGAAAGACCGAGCTCGAGCACTCGCCGTAGGATGAATCGATCGTCTGCAACATGATGAGGCCGGGGATGAGGAACTGCGCGTAGGTGACTCCCTGAACCAGCGGAATGCGGCTCCCGATCGCCATGCCGAAGACGAATACGTAGAGCAAGGTCGTGATGATGGGCGGCCAGATCACCTGATTGATGATCTTCACGCTACGGATCAACTCGCGCTTGGTCAACGTCCACACTCCGACGATGTTGAAATTCATGACGGTGCCTGGCGGATCAGTTCCAAAAAGACGTCTTGCAGACGTTCCCCCTCGCGCACGAGGTGACGCGTCGGCTGTTCTGTAATGATCTTGCCGTCTCGGATGATCGCTATCCGGCGGCAGAGCTGCTCTGCTTCCTCAAGGTAGTGCGTCGTGAGGAAAACCGTGAGCCCTTCGGCATTTAGGCACCGCAAGAATTCCCACAATTCCAGACGTTGCTCGACGTCGACGCCTGCCGTCGGCTCGTCGAGGATCAGCATGCGCGGCTCGTGAATGAGCGCGCGGGCCAGGGTTAAACGACGCTTCTGCCCACCGGAAATCTTGGTGTACTCGACGCGCGCCCGGGAGGTCAGTCCAAAGCGCTCGAGCAGCGCGTCGGCCCGCTCGGCAACCGCTTTGCCCCGTAGTCCGTAATAGCCGGCTTGAAAAATCAGAACGTCGCGAATCGAGAGGTAGCGATCGAAATTGAACTCCTGGGGCGCAAGACCGATGAAACCGCGCGCGTGGCGCCACTCTCGGTCCGTATCGTAACCAAAGACGCGTATGCTGCCGCTGCTCTTCCTCGCCAAACCGACGATTGCGTTGATCGTCGTGGTCTTCCCGGCGCCGTTACGCCCCAAGAAGCCGAAGAATTCGCCCGCTGCGACTCGCAGCGAAACGTCGTCTACGGCGACTACGTCGCCGTAGCGCTTTGTAAGGTGCTCGATTTCGATGGCTGGGGCTACGGTCATCGTGGGCCCACGCGGCGCAGTCCGCGTGAGGCCGCCCTTCGACTGCGCTTCGCGTGCTCAGGACAGACTCCGTGACGTTGAGGCCGCGAAGCGGCCGAGGCGAAGCGCAGCGCCAGGCCGAGTGCAGCGTGCCAAGCCATTTAAGGAATATAACCCTTAAGGCGTTTATATCGGTGGCGGCGCAGGCTCGCGACGAGCTCGGCGCTATCCGGGATTCCGCTGTCGGCAAGTTGTGTTGCCACTTTCTTTACGTCGAAGGTGACGCGACGGTGCTTGACCTCCCAACCGCCGTCGCGCTGCGTGAAGATCGCATAGCAGGCTCGCGCGTCGCCGTCCTTTGGAAGCCCAACCGACGCAACGTTCACGAGAAGCCGGCCTCGCCAGTGTCGCACGTATGGAAGGTGCAAGTGGCCGAAGGCAATCGTCTTCGCACACTCCTCTCCGATCAGGCGTTCGAGCGTTGCATCGTCTGCATCCGGCCAGAGATGCTCTTCGTCGTTTGAAGGGTTGGCATGAACTACCAACAACTCGTTCTCTTCGTCGGCGACGCGCAATGAGAATGGAAGCTCGTGCAGCCACGCTAGCCATTTTTCACCCACTTGTTTACGCGTCCACGCGATCTGTGCGCTCTCCGAAGAGCTGTGCTGCTCCTCACCGATGCCGGCTAGATAACGCTCGGTGTTGCCGCTGATGCACTTTGCCCCAATCTCCTCCAAGCGTTGCAACACCTTCTTCGGCCGCGGTCCGTCGAGACAGAGATCGCCGGCGGCGATGATCGCGTCTGCGCCGCCTTGTGCAACGAGATCGGCGAGGCACGCGTCGAGCGCAACGAGGTTACCGTGGATATCGGAGAGAACCGCAACCCGCTGCATTTGGAATCGATCAGTCGCGTTTGATCGGCAGCACCAGTTCCGCCGGCGTGATGCCGATCTTCTCGAAGTCGTAGAGATCTATGCCTTCGACGATGATACCAGCGCGGCGCATTCGCGCCAGTGCCGAACGATAGCGAACACTCGCGATCACGTGCAGCTCACCGATGCAGAGCACGCCCGCGCCGAGCTCCTCGCCACGTTCCAGAACGATCGCGCGAAAGCCCTCAAAGGGTTGTGAATCGACGGCGTCGCGCGCCATGACGATGGCATGCGCTCCGGCCGCGCTTACGACGCTGCGCAGGGACCGCACCCCCGCTGCGAGGGCGACTTCCTTCACATCGTAGCCGTGCGCGCGCGCCACCTCGGCAAAACCGGCTCGCCCGATGGCGTTGCCGCGGTTCCCGACTCCTACGAACGCGGTATTTCCAGCCAACAACACGTCCGTGCCGTCGAGCAACCCGGGCGCCGCGATGCGGCCCGCAAGGGGCACGTCGATTTTTGCGAACTCGGCAGCTATCGCGTCGGCCTCGGCCCGGCGCGACATGGAGGTCGGCCTCATCAGCATCGCACCGTTCTCGAAAACGACTGCC
>JAKAPO010000189.1 GCA_021807065.1 bacterium | reverse complement strand
TGCGTGCAATCGCATGCCGATCACCAGTTTCGCTCCGGCGATGATCGCCGCAGATTTCTCGAGCGTGGGACCGGGAAGCAACACCGGCGCGCTGCGGCAGGCGCGAATGACGTCCGTCGAGATGCCGGCGTCGGGCGCTCCGCCGAGCGGCAGGAACGCGACGCGCACCCCGTGCGCTTCGGCAAGGCGATCGACGGCGCGAACGAGCGTCGCAACGCCCGCGGTAAAGCCGGTGCACTTTCGCAGGCAGACGACCGCGTACGGACCGGAGTGCGCCCCAAGTCCCTCGGGGCTCAGATCGACGCGCTCGCGCATTTCGTAGAGAAAGACCGGATCGGCAGTCCGTTCGACCGGCGTGCCCGGCAAGAGCGAAGCCAGCAACACACGCGAGCGTTCGTCGCGAACCGTGGCGCGATCGACGCCGCGGCAGAACCGCCGCACGATCATCGTGCCGAGCGCGTCGAGCGGTCCGATCGATTGCGCGAAGATCATGGTCCTCCGCCCGGCGCGAATCGCCGAACGGATGATGCCCGCGTAGTAGACCAGGCTGCGCAACGAGGTGGCGCTCTGCAACAGTCCGCCGCCACCGGAGAGCACGACGTCGGCTCGGCCGATCGCGCCGCGTATGGCGCGCATCTGCCATCGCGGCGTCGCGTCGATGCCCAGTCTGCTCGCCGTCGCCTCCGGGGTCGCGGAGAGCGCGTCGAGTTGTGCCGAAGGAAACCGCCGGCGAATGCGCTCGACAATCACCTCCAACAGCGCTTCGTCGCCGAGATTGCCAAAACCGTAGTATCCCGAGAGCAGTACCCGCATCACCGCATCGCGGCGAATCGGCGGTAGAGCCAGATGACGATTGCGCCGATGATGACGCCGATCCACAATCCATTGAAGATTCTGAGGATCGAGATGAGCAACGGCGTGTGGAGATGCGAAAACGTGTCGATGATATCGCCGATCCCTACGCCGGCGCCGAGCGCGATAAGCCAGCCGACATACCTGCGATGCAGCGGTGCGAGCGCGGGGACGAGCATCATTGCCGGATAACCGATGAGAAACTCTTTCAAGCGTGGCCTGACGGACAGCGCGTTTTCGAGCACGCGGCGCAAGACCAGCTCCGCGTGCGACGGAGCGATCTCGCTCTGGTTGCCGCTGCGCATCAGCAGCAGCGCGACGGCGGATGCCAATAGCACGCCCACGACGAGTTGATACGACTGGAGCGGTGCGAGCAGTATGTCTCGCGCGCGCTTGGAACCGGACGAATATTTCCCGCTGAAGAGATAGAGCAACAGCGCGATGAACGGCGGAAGCGCGAGTACGAGTTTCACGCCGCGAAACGGTTCGATCTCTTCCATCGCGAGCGGCGAACTCATCAATCCCACGACCAGCAGCGCACCGAGCAACGCGACGCCGGTCGCCGTCAGCGTCCAACGAATCCCGCGAAGGATTTGGGGGCCGGTCGCCGGGTGCGGCGGCTCCGCAAAGCCGCGAGCGAGTGCAAGAAACGCTGCCGTCGCAAAGAGCAGTGCGCCAGCGAGCGCCAAGACCGAGCGCGCCAACATGTCGTGGTGCGAGGCGAGCCCGCCTAGATAGAGCGCGACAGTCAAGATGTACGCGGCGGCGACCAGATCGCGCCGGTACCACCCGAGCAGCACGAGCAGTAACGCGAAGATCGCCGGCACGCCGAGTGCAGCGATGCCCACGATCGCGCGATTGTCGCCGTGATAGAGCGGAATCGGCGTCGCACGGCCGAGAGTAAATCCGTGCTTGCGCAAAGCCTGCGCGATATCGCGTACCATCTCGACGTTGGTCTGTTCGATCGTCAGGTTCCCGTCACGCTGCTGGAACGTGCGCAGGTAGACTACCCGAACGTTCCGCTCGCGAACGCCGAGCACGTACCGGTCGACGACGTCGTCGAGCGAGAGTTTATCCAGCTCGGTACGCGCGATCGCCTGAACGCGCACGGTCCGCCCGGGAATCGCGCGTGCCAGCGTGACGTTGCCTTTCTGTATCTGGCTCGGCGCATACGCTTCGATCGTGCCGAAGTTGAAGGTATGCCCGGGCTCGCGAAATATCGCCGCGGCCTCCTGCAAGTTGTTCGGATAACCCCACACCTCGTTGCGCAAGCCGAAGAAGATCACCGTCGAGACCCTTGGATCGTAGCGCAACACCGCGCCGATTTGCGCCTCCATCTGCGCCTTGGTGAAGCGCTGATCGTTTTGGAATCGCGGGATGACGAGCAACCCGAGGCGCTTCGCCAATAAGATCTGGTCTGTTGGAATCCCAAGCGCTTCGCCGTTGAAGTAGTCGATCTGCGTGTGCACTTCGATCAACCACGGATACCGGTCGCGAAGCACGCGCACGCTCTTGTTCATGAAATGCAGCGGCAGCTGCACGCGATAGCGCTCGTACGTCGCCGGGTCCCAGACGATAACGTAGACGGCGTTCGGATCGAGCTTTCCGCTACGGGCCAGTGCGGAGAGTTCGGGATCGTGCAGCGCCCCAAGACGCGCCTGGCTCATCAGCGTCCCGCCGGTAGCTGCGTACGCCTTACCATCGGCGCCGATTTCGGAGCCCAGTTCCTCGGTAAGAGCGAGGGAGGTCAGTCCAGCACGCCGCAAGGCAATCAGAAAGGCAGCGGGGTTATAGTCGTAAGAGCGCGCCAGCTGCACGAAATCGGAGTAGTCCATCGCCAGCTCCACCCTGGTCGCCCTCGCTTCCGTACGAAAGCGAAAGACCGCAACGGTCAGCGACGCGAGCAGCGCCAGCAATAAGACCAGCGCCGCAAATCGCACACGCGACTCTCTCGGATTCACCACGCCAACATTTAACAGTTCGCCGCCCGGAGCCTATGCGAGGCGGGGGTCGCTCAGGGCTCGGAGCGGAGCGGGCGATGTGTACTGGGCGATGTGTACTACGGTACATGAGCCCCGACGCGACAACGCCCGGAGCGAAAACAAGAGGCCCCGCGAAAGCGGGGCTCTTGCCGTCGCGTATGCGGTTGCCCGCATACCGGGTGTGGGCGACGTCTTTTGCTGCACGTATCCCTCGGCGCGCCCACGGACGCCGGAGGGAACAGTAGGCCTCGATGCTACCAAAAACGTTCCAGGAAGTCCAGCGTCGAACGTCCTAGGAATTCCAGCGCGGCCGCCTCTTTTCGAGGAACGCCGAAATTCCCTCTTGCGCCTCCTCGCGGAGGGCATTCTCCGTCATGACTGCTTTGGTATGGTCGTAGGCCTCACTTTCGGCTCGTTCGATTTGCGCGTAAAATGCGCGTTTTCCGATTGCGACGACCGCGCCGCTCGACTCGGCGATGCGCCGCCCGAGTGCCAAAACCGTTTCGCGCAGCTCGCCCGGCGGCACGACGCGATTGACTAATCCCCAAACGAGCGCGGTCGCCGCGTCGATCGATTCGCCCGTGAGCAGCATCTCCATAGCCCGTTTTCGCCCGATCGCGCGTGTCAGCGCGACCATCGGCGTACTGCAGAACAGACCGATGCGCACGCCCGGCGTTGCAAACGTTGCCTCCGTCGAAGCCACAGCGAGGTCACATGCGGCAACGAGTTGGCAGCCCGCAGCGGTTGCCACCCGGGCAACTTCGGCAATGACAGGCTGCGGAATCTCGCGCACGGCATTCATGAGGTCGACGCATCCATCGAAGATCTCCCGATACGCCGCAACGTCTCGGCCGCACAGTTCCGTGAGGTCATGGCCGGCCGAAAATGCAGGGCCTTCGGCCGCAATGACGACGGCGCGGACGCTTCGCTCGCGACCGAGCTCGCGTAACGTTGCAGCCAGCTCGCGCATAACCGCGAGCGAAAGGGCGTTACGCCGCTGCGGACGCTGCAGCGTGACGATTGCGACGCTATCGATTCGTTCGAGCGACGTGGAGGTGCGTTCTTGCGCTTTCATGGACATTTGAACACTGCTATGGTGGGCGATGACGGGCTCGAACCGCCGACTTCCTCCTTGTAAGGGAGGCGCTCTCCCAACTGAGCTAATCGCCCCCATTTCGCCCGGAGCGTTGTCGCCTCGGGGCTCATGTACCATTGTTACACTTCACCCACTCGGCTCCTAGCGGTTGGTTGTTGCGATCTTTCTCTCCAGCAGGCCGACGGCGGCACGCAGTTGCGCGTCGAAGGGCAGTTCCCCGTAGCGCGCGTCTCGATTCTCCGTGATGCTGAGATCGGGATTGATGCCGCGCAGGTTGATGTCATGGTGCAGTGGAGTAAGGTAATGGGCAGTCGTTATCTTGATTGCTGCTCCGTCGGGCAGCTCGGTGAGCGTCTGCATCACACCCTTGCCGAACGTTCTGGTTCCGACGAGCGTCGCCGCGCCGTCGTCGTGGAGCGCCCCCGCCGTGATCTCTGAAGCCGAGGCCGTGTCCGCGTTTACGAGCACCGTCGTCGGAAGCCCCACCTGCGCCTCCTCGTCATCGGCATCGATCGTTTCGGAACGCCGACCGCGTTCCTCGACCGTCAGGATCGGCCGATCGCCCAAGAAGTGCGAGCTGATGTCCAGCGCGGATTCGACGTAACCGCCTCCGTCGTTGCGCAGGTCGAGAACCAACGCATGCGCTCCCTGTTCGATGAGCCGGCGCATCGCGACGTCGAACTCGTCGGGCGTCGAGTGCCCGAAATCGAGAATCCAGATGTAGCCAATGTGATTCGGAAGCATCTTGAAGATCACGGTCGGCGGCTGCACTTCCGAACGTACGATGGAAACGACGCGCGGCGGTTCCGTGGGTTGCGCGGCGGTACCGACGACGACCGTCGTTCCCGGCGCACCGCGAAGCATCTTGCGCGCGTCGGCGAGCGTAAATCCCTTCGTTGATTTGCCATCGATGGAGACGACCAAGTCTCCCGCCTGTAGTCCGGCGCGTTCGGCCGGCGTGTTCGGCAGCACGTACGAAAGCCGGATGTACGACGTCACCGGGTCGACTTCGACGAGCACGCCGATCCCGGAGATACGCTGTGGGTCGAGCATCTCGTTGAACTGCCGGTACTCTTCGGGAGTGAAGAACTCGGTCCACCGATCGTTCAACGCCCCCGCCATTCCATCGATGGCCGCATACGCGTAATCGGTTGGATCGCCGTGGGCCGCCGTCGCGGCGGCGGCGATCGCTCCGTCGAGGGCCGCCATCGTACTCGTTTCGTCGCCGGCGTCTGCGATGCG
>JAKAPO010000188.1 GCA_021807065.1 bacterium | reverse complement strand
CGACCGCCACTCCCCCAGGAGCGCTCCCAGCGGCGAAGGGAGAGCCCGCTACCGGCGTGAGCGCGCCGGTCGTCGCATCGATCGTGTAGGCCGAGACGGTGCCGGAACCGTTGTTCGTAACGTAGGTGAACTTGCCGGTGGGATCGACCGCCACTCCCTCAGGTGCGCTCCCAGCGGCGAAGGGAGAGCCCGCTACCGGCGTGAGCGCGCCGGTCGTCGCGTTGATCGCGTACGCCGAGACGTTGTTGGAAAAGACATTCGCAACGTAGGTGAACTTGCCGGTGGGATCGACCGCCACTCCATAAGCGCCGTTCCCAGCGGTGAAGGGAGAGCCTGCGACCGGCGCGAGCGCGCCGGTCGTCGCGTTGATCGTGTAGGCCGAGACGTTGTTGGAAGCGGCATTCGCAACGTAGACGAACTTGCCGGTGGGATCGACCGCCACTCCACCAGGATTGGTCCCAGCAGCGAACGGGGAGCCCACTACCGCCGTGAGCGCGCCGGTCGTCGCATTAATTGTCGTCGCATTAATTATGGAGGCTGAGACGCCGGCGGGGGGGGGGCCGGGATTCGTAAAGTAGGCGAAAATCGCTGGCGCACGCCCACCCGGTGGATTGAAGGCCGTTCCCGTCGATCTCCAACCACCCAGCGCGATCGCTGCGAGACCGAGAAAGATGAAGGCACTAGGTTTCATGAACGTCCCCAATGGGCGGCTGATCCCCAGCGAGAAGAAAATATAGGCGCCGCACGAGCCATAATCCTGAACATCGCGTACCTCGCCGTTTTCCATGAAGATTTTCTCACCGGTAGCTAGGCCCCTCTCGGTCGGGAGTCGTCGATAAGTTGCGAGCGCGTCTTCAGTGAGAGATCATTGGGGGACCCCCCGATGCACGGCGAGGGCGGGGTGCATTCGGCCCAAGGCTGAGGAAACCGAGCGGGCCAGGCATATTGCCCGGCCCATCTCGCTCGATCGCGCGACATGCGTTCGTTATGCTCGCGATTCGTTGCAGCGACGGGCAGCTACGCCGATGAGGAATGAAATAAAGCGCGCCGTCGCGATAAGCGCTAGCGAGGTTTATGCGTTGCCTTCGGCTTGGGCTTCGACGTCCCAAATTGATAGTACATAGCCTTCGGCTTCGTCGTGGACTTAGGCTTGGCTTTGGGCTTCACGGTTGCATGAACCATCGCCTTAGGCTTGGCTTTGGGCTTCACGGTCGCATGAACCATCGCCTTATGCTTGTTCCAACTTGTAGAAACCGGCTTCGCGGCCATCGCAGCGCCGGTCATCAAGAATGCCGATGCCAGAAGCGTAGCAAGAACCTTCTTCAATCTTATGCACCTCCTTTCACGGCAAGGTCACCTCGTCAACGTAACAAGTGGGTCGAAAGTTCGGCCCGCAACTCCCGGTCCCTTGCCTAGCGAACCACCCCGCGCCCGCAGCGCATCGACCGGTGCGCCGCGAAGAAAAGGCCCGGTGCGACGCGCTCTGCACTCCGGGTTTCCAGTAATCGACGCTGACGGCTTGCAACCTGATGTATGATGCGCCGAGCATGCATAGGGGTCATGCGGTCAGCGCCGATCGCGCAGCTTCTGAGCGCAAGACACGTTGCGCCAGGGCGTTGCTCTCGGCGTCGCCGATGCACGGCGGACGCGGGGTGTACCGAGTTTAGAGCTGGGCGCTAGCGCGTGATCGCTCGGAGAAAGCCTACAGGGCAGGTGCTTTCCGTCCCCACACGTTTTTCACCGCTCCGCAAACTCTTACATCCGCGTTTGCAAATCCGGTTGCGTGCTCCTAGTCAGCTCATGGCGTCGAATCTCTTACACTCTTCGGTCTTGACGAATCCCACGTCAGAATCTTCAGTCTTTGATACGACGAGGACCTGAACCGGGATTTCAGTATGCTTAGCAACGCTTTCGCGTACCGCATGCTTCATTCCGAGGGCCATCGCCATAGGCGCATCGCTCAAGCGGTTTGGGACCGAGCAGGCGACAGGAATCGCTGCTGTGTCGTACGACTCGGTGCGCGTAGCGCAAGCGAGAAGCGCGAGGTTGAGCTTATACCGACGTTCTAAACGGTAATCGACCCGATAGGAGCGCCGCAATTGCTGCGAATAGCGCTAGGCCAACGAAAAAGAGCATCGTGTCCTGCGATCCGGCCGCCAATGCGTGCAGGTACGGCAAGGAGGCTCCGGCTCCGAACGCTCCGAGGCGAGCGTCAAGAATTGCAGCGGTGGCGGCGACTCCAAAACTCGTGCCGACTGCACGCATGACGTTGAGCACGCCGCCGGCGGTTCCGAGACGGTTGCGGCTGGCAGTGCCCATGATGCTGCTGTTGTTGGGCGCCGTGAAGAGACCCTGACCTAAACCGAAGATGCCGAGCGCGAGCATGATTGTGCCGGCGTTGCCGCCTCCGGAGTGAATGCTCGCAGCCATTAGCAAGAGCGCCGCGCCGGCAAGCACCATGCCAGCACCGGTGAAAGGAAGCGAGCCGTACCGGTCGGAGAGTCGCCCGCTGACGAAGGCCACGCAGGCAAGCACGACCGGAACGATCGTCAGCCGGAGCCCGGCGACAAGCGCGCTATCGTGATAGATGTGTTCGAAGACAAACGGCATCACGAAGAAGACACCAAAGAGCATCGCGTAGGAGCAGAAAGCGGCCAGGTTCCCCAGCGAGAACGCGCGGCTCTTGAACAGGTCGGGGTGGACGAGCGGATCCGCTCCCACTAGTTCTCGATAGATGAAGACGACGAGCAGCATCAGGCCGAGCGAGAGGGTTCCGATGAAGGCAACCGATGCCAATCCCCAGTGCGCAGCCTCGCTGATCGCGAGAAGTATGGCAGTGAGCGCCGGCGCGAGCAGGAGCGCGCCGCTCCAATCGAATGGCTCGTTTCTGTCGATCCCATGCGTCTTCGGCAGTACGTACCAAGCCAAGACGGTTCCCGCAATGCCGACAGGAACATTTATCCAGAATACCCATCGCCAGCCCAGCTGTTGAATCAGCAGTCCGCCCAGCGCGGGGCCGGTCGAAAGCCCGAGCGCCTGCGCTATCGCCTGCACGCCGATCGCCTGTCCACGACGTCGATCACCCGCCGCCGCGACGACGATTGCAACGCTGTTTGCCTGCAAGAGCCCTGCTCCCAGCGCCTGAAAGACGCGCGCCAGGATGAGCACGAACAGCGAGGACGCAAATCCGCACAACGCGGAACCGGCAATGAAGACGACAAAGCCGCCCGTGTAGAGCAGTTTACGGCCAAACATATCGGCGAGCCTGCCGAATATCGGCAGCGTTGCGGCGAGAGCGAGCAGATAGGCAACGGCGACCCAACTGACGTCGCGCACCGTAGCATGAAACGAACGTACCAACTCGGGGAGCACGAGCTGCGCGATCGTTGCGTCCAACTGTCCCATAAACGCACCGATGCAGACCGTGCCAACCACCAACCACACATAGCCTGGGAACTGGCGAAATATCGCAAGCGGCGCCGGTTCGTAGCCGACTTCCGAATCTTCTCCGGCATTTTTCGAGGAAGGCACGCAAGCTTTCTACCTGCTCGCCTACCTCGTTCCTTTCGTTACCCTTTCGTCAACGGATAACGAAGACGGACGTCTCCTTGCATCTTCGTTGACTTTGGCGTTGCCGTTGGGACTATCCCTCGACGATCGCAAGGATTTCGCCCGACTGGACGCGAGCCTCTACCGCGAAGCGTTGCTCGACGAGCAGCCCAGAGTAACTTTCTGTATCAAAACGGGGTGCATAACCGTTATACGTGCCAGAGCACGAGTATACGTGCCAGCGCGTATGCTAGCCCCGTGGCTCGTAGAGGCCTGCTCGAACGCGGGATGCTTCGGCCACGGGGACTTTACCGACCACAGCAACGTCGATGTCATGCCCGCGCTCATTGTAGGGCTCGTATTCGTGCTCGTGCACGTCATAACGCGGGTTCGTCGCGTGACACTGCGGCACGTAGCGCTTGCGCCGAACCCGTGGCGGCTAGTGCCCTCGATCTTTGCATTGCTTGTCGCCGTCTTGTACGTGATGGAAACATGCGAGCAACTCGCGGTCTACGGGCACGTTTTAGGCCCCACAGTCTGGCTCGGCGCACCGGTGCTCGCGAGCCTCTGCGCTCACGCCACCGCGTGTGTCGTAGTCACGCTGATCGTTTCGCGAGTCGTGAAGACGCTTTTGGGGACGACGCTTCGTCTCGTCCGTTGGGTGCGCACGCGACCTGCCGCGCCTTGGAACCGGTGCTTTCTGCTGTCCGCACCCTACGACGCATTTGCGCGCCGGCAACCCGCGCGTTCGTATTTCCGTCTCGGCGAACGCGCCCCGCCTGCTCTGGCCGCGTAACTGCTAAACCAGCCACGCGCGTTATGAGAGGACGTCATTGTGCCCCTTTTCCGATTTCGTCTGAGTCGTAGAACGAGCATCATCATCGGATGTCTCTGCTTTGTGTTTGCCGTCGCGCTTCTGTTCGGATCGAACATTGGTCGGCAGGTTGTCGGCAGGGTTACAGCCCGGCTCACGCTCGGCAGCCGACCGCTGAACATTCTGCTCATCGCGAACAACGCGCGCGGCGTCGCGGCAGACGATCCACTCGGTCTTGGCACGGCTGCCGGCCAGGCCGACGTCATCCTCCTCGCCCATGTGGAACCGGCGACGCTACACCTTCCTCGTAAGCCACGCGCGAGGGCGCTCATGTGCAGGCGCTTTCCGGGGCTTACACCTAAGGAGGCGAAAGGGTAAGGAGGCGAAAGGGTCCAGGTAATGTCGCTTGAGTTCTGGAGCTTGGTCGCGTCCTTTGGTACGTTCGCCGTCATAGGCGCGACCGCCGTCGCGGCGGTCGTGCAGTTGCGGCACCTGCGGCAGAGCAATCAGCTGAACGCGTTGCTTACGGTATTGCGCATGCCATACGAGCCGGTGCTGCACGATGCGTTCGAGTTCGTCAATCACGACCTCGACGCCCTGGTCCAGGAAAAAGCATTCATGGACCTCCTTGACGGCAGCCCAATCGATCGCAAAGTCCACAAAGAGATTTGGGTGTGTGACTACTACGAACGGTTAGGCGCCTATATCAAAGCCAATCTTATTAGAGCACATCTCATAAATAGTTTCTGAGAAGTATGATGATGCACCCCAGGTGTACGAGACCAAGAAAATTCACCGCGTGAAACTCATAGCGCGTCGTA
>JAKAPO010000187.1 GCA_021807065.1 bacterium | reverse complement strand
TGGATATGACGAACGGTTCGCGCGCTCAGCGCCCGGCCGCTCTTGCCCTTTCGGAGCCAGGACGCATACGCGTCCGTCAAGTGATGCTGCTTCAGCGTGCTCAACGTCATTTCACCGAACCTTGGACCGATGTAGGCTGCGTAGAGCGTTCCGTAACGTTCGATCGTCTTCGGAGCGCGCTGCGCGACCTTCTTGGCTTGGATGAACCTCTCAAAAAGCGTTGATACAGTAACGTCGTCGGTGACGAACTTGCCAATCGCAACGGTCTCTTCGCGCTTTGCGAGGATCAGCTTTGCCTGTGCCTTGGTGACTGGAAAGAGCGTCTCGGTTTTTTGACGCCTTCGTCGTCCATCGGACGGCGAAGCGTCGTAGACGATCCGCCATTTCTTGTCACCAAGTTGTTTGAGGTATCCCACGATTTTTTCCTTACCGTGGGGCCCCGGCCTCGGGGGCTTCGCCGCGACACTCTACGAACTCCCGCAAAGCAGTCCTGGGGATCAAGAATTTTTGGCCATGCCGACGGTTGCGAATACGTTGGGTATGGAGCAACTCGTAAACGGCGTTGCGTCCGAGAATGCCGCGTAGGTATGCGACAACATCAGCGGCGGTTAATACCTCCGGTAGCTCATCAAGCCGAATCCTATTACTGATTCGCTCGGTTGCGCTCGCGTTCGATCTGAAGTGCGCGGCAGTTAGCGGATTCCGCGCGATCACGCTCTCCGCAGTTTGCGGAAAATCGATCAGACGCGCGCGGTTTGCTTGCGGCTTTGCAACCATCAGGGGCCCTTCTTGCTCGTTATTTGGAGACCAGCGGCCTCGATTTCCGCAAGCACAGCGTTTCCGCGATAGCCGCGCTCATTGAGTCGGCGGCGGAGCCGTTCGGCTGGTGTGCCTTCGGCAGCGATAAGAGCCTGTTGCGCGATAGTCAGCGCACGTGTGAGTGCCGCGTGCGCGGCGCTTGTGGTCTCGGTGTGCTCCTCGATGCCGGCGAGTAAGCGCTCTATGGTCTTCGCCGGGAGCCCCACCGGGTGTCGTCTCCAGCGACCGACGGTATCGCGCGAGACCCCAAGGATAGCCGCTAGATCATAATCGCAGAGATCGTATGCCTCCTGGTAGGCTCTGAGCGCTCGAATGATCTCGGACGATGCGTCCGGTGAGAGGTGTTGTGATGTGTGCCTGGTCGGTCTGGTCACGATGGGAAAATCCTAGCGGACGTGGACGCCGATCGACTAGGCCTGGACGAGTGATAAGTAGTGTCCAAAACAAGGTAACCCCTGCTAGACTGAATCCGGTCATGGACGAGCGCGAATATATCAAGCACCGACGGAAGGCGAAAAACGGCCGGCCACTTTTACGGCAGGGAGGTGGGCGGAAGCTAGGCTTCGTCCTTGAGTGGTGTCGCGGCGAACTGCGAATTTCGAAGGGAGCGCTGGCGAGGACGCTCGCTGAGGAACTCGGCACAACGCGTGGTCGAATCTATCGCGTTATGCGCCAAGAGCTGGGGCTATCGCCGGATGCGCTCTGGCGTCTCGGTGCTGCATTACGAAAAATAGGTGTCCGGCACATGTCGGGACCGCTGGCACTAGCGATAGAACCGCGATACGACGCTCATCTGCTTGGCGTCGTCGGTGAGCTCGTTCTCGATCCAATGCATTTCGAGATGCGTGGATTCTTGTACGATTTTCTCTGGCATAGATCGTGGTTCAGCAATCAAGATCAGAGCGGGATCAAGCACATCAGGCATTACGGCTATGTGAATCCGACTCGCCACGACATGTTTGATGCCGCGTGGCAGCGATGGTACGCATTCAACGCATCAGAACTTGCAACTAAGGAGCGTGAGGAGCATTTCGCCAACGTCGCTCCCTGTCTCTCGCGTGCAGTTTCGCTTTTGCGTGCGCAGCAGCGAAGAGACGATTCGACCACTTACGAACGATCTTACAGAATTCTTCTGCATGTTGCGAACAAAGATATTCGCGCATATTTTGATGACGACGGGGACAAATCCGAACCGCTCTATCGTCGACTGAAGTATCCTGTTGAAGTATCACCGCGCTTTGAGTTACTCTCGAACCATCGATTCGGAACGACCGAGTTCGGTAAACGGCTACGGGAACTCATAGCGCCGAGCGGTAATCGCGTGCTGCCTGCCGAGGCATATCGAAATGGATGGGCGAATCTAAAAATCCCAGAAGCTTCCGGTCTACTAGCCCTTGCGGTGCTCGATTACGAGCGCGAGTATTATCTTCTAGTCGCTCGGATCCTTAAGCCGATAGCTCCTAGCCTTGAACGACTGAAGCGTGGCGAGCAAACCCGGAGCGATATTGACGAGCTGCGACGACTCAAGACGTGGTGGAAGCCATTGTGGGTAATATCGTGTTTGGTCGGTCCATTGGATAGGGACTTAGCATCCCTTTCGAAGGAGCTCGCGTATGTACTTGAAGGAAGGTTCGACGTTATTCTAAGGGACGAGGCGTTTCCATCGGTGCACTGTAAAGTGAGCGATCTTCACAACACGCTGTTTTCCGATTCATCAATCGGGGATCACTTACGTAAAATGATTACGCTGCCCAAGGATGCGGCAAAAATGCTTAGCCAATATTCTGTCACAAGCGACTACACGCCGTCGGACTACGATAGCTTAACGACGCCCGAAGGGCTGGCGACCGTTCTCGATATGTTGCATCAGCCGGAGTTCGAGTATCCGACCGAGACCATCCGAACCGAACTTTTCTGGTGGTTCCGCGATGTTGAGAAGCTTCTGGATGGCGTGGACTGAAGTCTATCGCGCTCCTCCAGCCCGCGCACTCGTAATCGCTCGATCCCAGCCCGTCCTCGCTTGCCGATGCAGGGGACGCGACGCTCTTTGCCCTTGTCATCGGAGCTCCAACAGCCCTGCACGGCTCATCACGAGTCGGCCACAGGCCGGAAGGAGCTACGATGGACTCAGTCATCAGCGCACTCATCCCCGACGTTGCAAGCGACGTTCAGACTCAGATCGCCGATGTGCCCGGGAACTTTAGCCAGGCGATTCTCAATCGTGTCGTCGAGGCGAACACCATTGTGCGACCGTTGAAGAAAGGCGAACGCTATCGCGAAGTCTCACCCGCGCTGCGTCGGCTCGGCATCGACGTTGATGCGTGGTCGGCGCCGCCCGGGGGGCTCTTCGTCGTAGAAGAGCGCACGGTGTATCTGCGCTCTCGTTCTCCGATGACCGTCGCGCACGAGTTCGGCCACGCGGTCTATTGCGCGCTCGGCGGCGGCATCTATCTCCCGGGAATCGAATCGAAGATTCGCCAAGCCTTTCTGGCTGCGCGCAGCTTCGTTACACCCTACGCTGCAACGGGGATCGACGAATACTTCGCCGAGGCCGTTCGGGCCTACGCCGAGGTGAACGATCCGGCGTCACCGTGGCCGCGGGCCACTAAGACGCGATTGATTCGCGTCGACCCAGCGATGTATGCAATCGTCGATTCGCTCCTCGGCTGCGCGACTTGAGTCGCGCAGCTTACCGCAAGCCATGGTGCTCCGGTATCGCCGTCACGATCCCGTTTGACGGATCGAGGACACCGAGCGTGACGACATCGGTCGTCGTGCCCTCGTCCGACCGAATGAAGGCGATCGCCGTCGCGGAGTCGCGCTCGGCTTGTAGCGTTCGCCAAATCGATCCGTCGAGCGCATCTTCGCGCTGTTCAGTCGTACTCTCGGTTTCGGATGTACTGCGCGAACGGTGCGAGCCACCGCTTGCCAGCGATCCGGTTGCAGACGTTCCGCTCGTCGTCGACCTCCCCTCGCTGGTACTGCGGCGAACCACCGTTGTCTTGCCAACGAGCTCGTTCGCGAGATCGCGCGTCGCCTTGTCGTCTGAGTCGAAGAAGAATTTATTCGAGAAGTTCGAGATCATTGCGCTGGCAGCGTGCTGATCACCGAGCTGCTTCACGAGCGCACTGATGCTCGTGATCCCGACCGATGCAACGAAGTTGCTTTCACGGATGGTGTTCCAGGCTTGGATGTGACCCGCGCTACCGTAATTTCCATATTCATCGCAGATGAGAAGAATCGGGTCGAGGCTGTGGACACGGGTGCTCGTCGTGCGTTCGCGTGCCATTTGCACGATGCGCCTGAAGACCATTCGTATAACGGTGCTAACGGCGCGCGGGAACTCGGCCTCGTCGATTTCAATGAGGATCACATGCCCCTTCTCGATTACCGCGAGATCGACACCCCGGCCATTGCAGAACGCGTTGCGTAGGGGGCCGCGGCCGAAGGGCTGGAGTTGCGGTAGTGCCGATTGGCGGAGCTCTTCGGCGAGCTTTCCATCGCGACGCAAGAGCGGAACAACGCGCTCCTTCACTTCGCGCAGCAGTGAGCGTAAGTTTGCGGCTTTCTCCGCTTGCGATGTTTCGAGGTTCGTGGCGCGGTTGAAGCCGTATGTGAACACGGCGTCGAGACGACGAGCGTCGAGCGAAATGAGGTCGATCACCGTCGGCAGGGTGGCGCCGATTTCGAACTCGTAGGCCTCGCCGCCGGGCTCTTCGTTGCCGTCCTTATCGGTCGCTGCGGGGACGTGGATCATCGCCGGGCGGAGAGCATGTATCAGTTCCACGAAACCCTCGACGAATGCCGACGGTCCCTGCTTCCAGAACTCCGAGTGGGATTCGCCCAACCCATCCTTGATTGCGTCGCCGATGGACTCGTGGGTCATGCCCGCCGTGATATCCATCGTAGAGCGGCCCGGGCCGATACCCACGACATGAATCTGATCCTGACGACGGAAGCGTCGAGCGATTGCGAGAAAGTCGTTCGTCGCTCGCTTTTTAGTGACGAAGACAAGGGCGCCGGCGTGTCGTGACGTCCTGAGACCCCAGTAGAAGTCGGGATAGATTTTGCAGCGAGTCTTTGACGAACCGGGAGCACCGATGGCGACCGTTCCGCGATTCGCGCTGCGCTCGCCGTAGAGCAGGACCGCGCCCTTCTCGGGTGCTCCCGTTGCGAGATTGCGCTCGCGGAATGCGCCACGAGCGACACCGCCGCAGATGCGGCTGAGGAGGAGTTGAAGTTTCGGCGTCGCCCATAATTGAAAGATTCATTTTTCTGTGGTCGCCATTTGCCTTGTTTTCGACAATGTGCAGGCAGCGACGGAAACGGACGGATGCGCAGACTGTTCCGCGCTGCCGGAATAACCGACGATGCCATACTGCGGAAATAC
>JAKAPO010000186.1 GCA_021807065.1 bacterium | reverse complement strand
ATATGCGCCGACGGACGGATGCCCGAGATCGCTCGAACGCTCGTCGATCGCGACGCCGAGTTGCTCGTCATGCCGACGGCATGGGTTTCGAGCGGGCGTTCGTCCGACGAACTTGAGAACTTTCAGGCCGACATCCTCGGCCGCGTTCGCGCATTCGAAAACGGCGTTCCGTTCGTTGCCGCAAACAAATGTGGAGTAGAGCGCAGCATGGTGCTCTACTGTGGTAAGAGCCAGATCGTCGACGGTACCGGGACTCTCGTCGCCATCGCAGGCGAACGCGCAGAGGGGACGCTCTTTGCGACGGTCGAGATCGGCGAGGCGCACCCGCAACGAGCGGCGCTCCCGAGGCCGGTAGCGCGAACGCCGAACGTAACCGGAGTCGCGCGCATTGCCATCAGCGCCCAGAGGCTTCCCGGCGATATCGCGGAGCGCATGGCCATCCTGGAATGCGCGTATGCGATCGCGCCAGGTGATGCCCAGCGAATCGCGCAATTGGACGCCGACGTACCGCTCGCCCTCGTCGACGACACGACTATGCTCGATCCCGGAGTCCTTCCCGCCTACCGGAGAGCCGGCTACCGGCTTGCTCTCTGGACGACGCGCAACGCTCCCTGGACGCAAATGCTTGCACGAGCGCGCGCCGGGGAATCGCGCATGTACGTTATCGTGATCGATGCCGTCGGAAAACGTGCATTCGTCGTCGACCCCGATCACTCGATCGTCTGTGGAACCTTCGACGACTACCGCATTGCCGGTTGCGCGGTTGATCTCACGAAGACGGAGCAGACCCTCATCGTTCCCGGGACAGACATCGCCGAAGGATTGGAACGCGTGCATGCGATGACCATGGGCTCCCAAGGGATATGACACGCGCGTTCGCCGCTATCCTCGCGTTTGCGCTCCTCTCCGCCGTGCATCGTATGGCGATCGGGCACTTCGACTTTCAGACGCGCTCGCTGCTTCCCGCAAGCCGTCTCGCGCTCGGGCTGACCGGCGTGAAATCACCCGCTACGTTCGCGGTCGTCGGCGCTGGACGAATCGAAGGGGGTTATTACGTCGTTCCCGCAAATGCGAACCCAGGTTTGTCTACGCTCGTCGCAGCTGCAGCCGGTGCTCTCGCCGTGAGAACGGTGAGAATCGTTGCACCGCCTCGTGGCCCGGTCATCGCAGTTGCAGCATACGACGACGGCCTCGTCTTTCACGATCCAAGAACGTTCGCGCAACGCGGCACCTTGGCAACCGGCGGACCTCCCAGCGACGTCGCACCGATGAGCGACGGTTTCGTGACGACCGACACGGACGGAGATGCGCTGACGCGCGTTTCGCTCGCACCGTGGGGCGCAAGCAGAATAGAGGGAGTCCCGCTCGGCGACGAACTCGTCGCGGACCCCGAGTTGCACGCGATCTTCGTTACCGAACGGGGCGTCGGTGCGGAAGGCGGCCTCGCCCGCGTCGGCGCGCGCGGAACCAAATACGTCGTTACCGGCGTTGCCGAAGGCATCGCGCTCGATGCGCGCCGTCAGCGCGTCTACGTGGCAGACACCGATCGCGGCGACGTTGCCGTCGTCGACGCGCGAACGATGCGGGTGATCACTCGTATCGACGGTATCCCGCGCGCTTTCAGCCTCGCACTATCGCCGAACGGAGAGCGCTTGTTTGCGGTATCGAACCAGGGGCGACGTTCGTTCTTCAACGCACCAGGATCGGTCAGCGAGATTGCGCTCTATCCGCGCCCACGCATCCTCAAACGGAGCGCCGCACTGGATTTGCCGGTCGGGATCGCGCTGGACAGCGGGGCGGAACGGCTCTTCGTTACGGACGAGCAGTCCAACGTCGTCGACGTGCTCGACGCGCGTACGCTGCGCAAGCGCCGCGCTCCGCTGCGCACGTGCTCTATTCCCTGGCAGCCCCTCGTTGAAAAGCGCGCGCACCGCCTGTTCGTTCCATGCGCCGGGAGCAACGAGGTTGACGTATTCGACACGCGAACGCTCTCCCGCGTGCGAGGCGCTCCATTTCACACCGGCGGCTACCCTTTGGCGCTAGCCATATCTCGGTGAAAACTCTCTTCGCGCTCGTCGTCGCGCTTCTCCCGATCTGGGCGAACGCCGCCGCGTTGCCGGTGCATTTGGACCTTCGCCCTCCGTTTCCACGCGTTCTCCTGCAGGCACCGACCATCGAACGTATCGCTCCCGGCGTCGAGTACGGCTACTACGAGCTGTCGACCGAAAGCGGTCCGATCTCGGTGCACGTCGTTGCCGTGAATCTCAAAGACCCGGATGTTCGTGTCGGTACGGTTCTCGCAAACGACGTTCTCGGACCTGACCCCGAAACGGTGACGTCGATGGCGCGCCGCACCGGCGCGATGGCCGGCATCAACGGTGATTACTTCGATATCGGCAGGACAAATCACCCAACGAATATCGTCGTTCGCGACGGCATGCTGATTCGCACGCCGCGCAAACGGTATGCGCTCGCGATCCTGCGTAACGGGACCGCGCAATTCGCCGAGTTCTCTTTCTCGGGATCGGTGCAAATTGGAACGCAAACGTTTCCGTTGGGCGGCATCGACACGCTCCCCACGACGGGCGATCTCATGACGTTGATAACGCCGGCATTTGGTAGCGTGGCAATTGATTCGGAGGATACTCTGATACCGCTGCAGCCGCTCTCGAGCGCGCCGTTCGGAACATACCGCGTAAGCGGCAATGGATCCAACGAACCGCAACAGAGCGCAGGATACTACCTCGCTTTGAGCGCGCAGACGTCCGCGGCTTACCCGTCGGCACGGCCGCAACCCGGCGACGCAATTACCGTTACCGGCGCGATTGCACCCATTCCGTTGGAAAACATCAGCAGCGCGATAGGCGGCGGGCCGCTGATCCTTCATGACGGCCGCTGGTTTGACGATCCCGATGGGCCGAGAGGCGGCGCGTTCGACCACCGCATTCCTTCATCGGGTGCGGCGCTGGAACCGGATGGGACGCTCTTGCTCATCGAAGTCGACGGCCGCCAGCCGGAGCGAAGCATCGGACTGACCCGCCCGCAGTTCGCCGCGTTGATGGTGGCTCTCGGCGCTACGGACGGTATGGCTTTGGACGGGGGCGGCTCGTCGGAGATCGCGGTGCATCTCCCGGGAGAGCCCGATGCAAACCTCGTGAGTTCTCCCTCTGACGGCATGCAGCGCCGCGTCGCCGACGGCCTCTTCGTCTACGATACCGCACCGGTCGGCGCGGCTGCGAGTATCGTTTCCGATCCGCAAACGATTCGCGCACTTCCGGGCGCGCGAGTACCGTTGCGTCTCGCCACCGTCGACGCGAACGATCATCCCGTCAGCACGCAATTCACCGTCGAGGCGATGGTCGATCCCGCAATGCTGGGAAGCATCGTGGACGGGCGTTTCGTTGCAGCTCAGGCCGGAAGCGGAGTGATCCGCCTACGTGCCGGAGACTTGACCGGATCGATACCCGTCACGGTTGACGCGTCGCCTGCGCGCGTAACCATCTTCCCGGCGAATCCAAACGTCGATCCACACCAGAGCATCGCGCTGCACGTGCGCGCGTTCGATGCAAACGGCTACGAGCTGACGCTGCCTCAACGGCTTCGCTGGAGCGCCAGCAGCGGCGCGATAGACGATGCCGGTACCTTCACCGCGGAGGATCGTAACGCGGACGTAAGCGTGCAGCTCGGCAGCGAGACCGCAATGGTGCGCGTCACCGTGGGCAGCCACGAGGAGGCGCTCGGACTCGGCGAGCGCGTGCGCTTCCTCACGTTTCCGGGTGGCGGTCCGGGCGCTGCGACACCGGACCTGTCCTGCGCGTCGTGCATTCGCTTGCAGTTCGCCCTCGGCCCGCAGGAACGCGCCGCGTACGCCGTCCTCGAGCAGCAACTGCCTGCCGGTACCATTGGCGTCAGTTTCGATTTGCAGGACGACGGCAGCGGTGCGCTGCTACGAATCGCGCTGCGCAATGCGGACGACGAACAGTTCCTCGTTACCGCTACGGCGCTCGACACCCCCGGGCAGCGCCGCGTCGTAGTGCATTTCGGGCACGGGATGCTGCGGCCCGCGCGGCTGGTCGGCTTCTACGTGATCGGCACGGCGGCTACAGCCCAACCGCGAGGTGAAATCGTCATCGGCGACATTCGCGCTATCGTCGCCGGAGAAGAGCATCCGTGAGCGACGCAGCCGCAGCCCGCGTCCTCGATACCGCCCTTGCCCGAGGGGCCGAGTTTGCCGACGTCCGATTCGAGACGGCGCGCAGCGAACGCGTTGAAGTACGCAACGGCGTCGTCGCAGCACTCGCGGATTCGACGTCGGCCGGGTACGGCGTTCGCGCGCTCGTCGGCGGTACGTGGGGGTTCGCAGCGAGCGACGATTTTACCGACCGCGGCTATGACGAAGCCGCCGCGCGTGCGTGCGAGATCGCTCGAGCGAGCGCCGCAGTTGCACGTCGGCGCATCGGTTCGCCGCCGCCAAGCTCGTACGTCGATCGTTACGCAACCGCGGTTGTCCGCGATCCGTCGACGGTCTCGCTCGGCGAACGCGTCGCGCTGCTGCTGGAAGCGGAGAAACTGCTTCATGCCGGAGCGAAAATTGCCGTAGGGCGTGCGTGGTTGGACCTCTGGAGCAGCGACAAGACACTCTACGGCACGAACGGAACGCGAATCGCGCAGCATCTCGTTCAGAGCGGATGCGGCATACAGGCGATGGCCATCGACGCGGGCGAAGCACAGACGCGCACGTTCCCCGGTGACGTCGGGCTCTATCAGTCCGGTGGCTGGGAAATCGTGGAGAAGGCCGCGCTTCGGGAGAACGCACAGCGCATAGGTGAAGAAGCCTTGGCGCTGTTACGCGCACCGCAGTGCCCGAGCGGAACCTTCGATTTGGTTCTGGGCGGTTCGCAAGTCTCACTCCAGATTCACGAGTCTTGCGGCCATCCCGCGGAACTCGATCGCGTGTTGGGCTGGGAAGCAAACTTTTCAGGCACGAGTTTCCTCGAGATCGCGCAACTCGGCAAACTGAGATTTGGATCGCCGCACGTGACGATCGTCGTCGATAACACGCTGCCACTCGGCATGGCAACCTGCGGCTATGACGATGAGGGAACTGCGTCCGGCGTCTCCGACATCGTGCGCGCAGGCATTCTAAGCGGTTACGAGATGAGCAACGATACCGCGGGCGCCATCGGTCGAAGGTCTAACGGCTGCGTCCGCGCGCAGAGTTG
>JAKAPO010000185.1 GCA_021807065.1 bacterium | reverse complement strand
TTTAGCGAGCTCCAAAAATCCGTCGGTACGACCAACGGCAATCTTAGCGCGCATCTCGGAAAACTCGTCGAGAGCGGCTACGTCGAGGAAGAGAAGCTGTTCGTCGACCGGCGCCCGCACTCGCGTTATCGCCTCACGTCGCTCGGCCGCGAGCGCATGATCGCCCACGTCCGTTCGTTGCAAGCGCTACTCGAAAAGGAACCGCAATCGTGAAACACTTCGTTACGCTCGTTATCGCTATCAGCATCGGTGTTCTCGCGGCGTGCGTCGCTTCGGCGGCACCGCTGCCGACGGCGAACGCGCTTCCCGCCGGTTGTACGAACGTGAGCCGGCCCTTTATCGGCACGATTTGTGCACCGTCAACGCCGGGACGACACCCGGCGATGCTGCTGCTCGGCGGCTCCGAGGGCGGCAACTCGACGATGCCGCGGATTGCGCCGTTGTTTGCTGCTCGCGGTTACGTTGCGGTCACCGTTGCGTACTTCGGTCTTCCCGGTCTCCCGCAGTACCTCGTGAGCGTTCCGGTCGAAACCATCGGGCGTGCGTTGCGTGCCGTCGCGGCGCGTCGCGATGTGAATCCCGCAGAGATTGGAATCTTCGGTGGCTCGAAGGGCGGCGAACTCGCACTCCTTGCAGCATCGACCTATCCGCAGATAAAAACGGTCGTCGCCGACGTGCCTTCGCCGGTCGCTTTTATGGGGCTCGGTGCGAGCGATATGCCCTCGGGTTGTTCCTGGAGCTACCGCGGAAAAGCGCTTCCCTGCGTCCCGGTCTCGCCGAGTGCGAGCGCGGCGATCGGGGCGGAGTTTGCTCGCGGCGGTCCGATAAAACTGCGAGTTCTCTACGATCTCTCGCTCGACGCCGATCCGGCGCAGGTACGGGCCTCGTTCTTCCCGTTGCAGCGCATCGACGGACCCGTTCTCTGCCTCGCCGGTGCCGATGACGAGATGTGGAATTCGCCGCGACAATGCGCGATGGCGATGCGCTATCTCAAAGCACACCATCACGCCTATCCCGACCGCGCTATCGTCTATCCGAATGCCGGCCATACGTTCCTCTGGGCGATGCGCGGGCCGAAATCAGCGATCACCTCCTACCCGATCGGCGGGAGCACGGTGATGGATTTCGGTGGAACGGTTGTCGGCGATATGGCTGCAGCGAAGCATGCCTGGCCGACGATCTGGGCCTTTCTCGCGCACGCGCTCCCACAGGTAGCGCGATGATCGCCGCCGATGGGACTGCCGCCGTCACTTTTCGCGGCGTCGCCAAGAAATACGGCGCGCTCGTTGCGCTCGATGCGATCGATCTGCGCATCGAGCGTGGGGAGAACGTCGCGATCCTCGGGCCGAACGGTGCCGGGAAGACGACCGCGATCTCGTTGATGCTCGGCTTACGCAACGCGAGCGCCGGTTCGCTCTCGGTCTTCGGGCGCAATCCGCGCGACACCAAGGTGCGCACGCGGATCGGATCGATGCTGCAGTGCTCGGGGCTTCCGGAATATCTGCGCGTCGATGTTTTATGTCGTCATCGTTGCCATGCTTACGTATAGGAGGTTGCATGTTCGCCGAAGCTGACCGCTTCCCCGTGATGATTTTGGCGTCGCTCGCGGTCTATATTTTCGTTCTTCGATTCGTGCTACGCAAGCAAGAACCCAAGTATTCGTGGCTCGCGGTTGGAGTGGTTGCTTTCGTCGTCGTCGTCGTTGGAATGGTCGGGGCGAAGATGGCAGAACAGGCCGGTTTACCGTGGTGGATATATTACGGCGTTCCGGCCGCCGTGACTGTCTTCGTGCCCCCGCTCGTATTCCGGTTGTCACGGATTGAGACCGTGCAATATCTCGTGCTCGCATATCTTTCGGCTCCGTTCATCAATGCTGCATTCTCCTTCTTTCTCGGGTGGCATGACTACATGCCGTTCATGCATGTGCCGTACTGGAAGGACTTGCTTCATGCGTAATCGAGTTTTCGCTGCGGCGCTGCGTGACAAAGCGACTGCGCCGTGTCCCGGCATTACATGCAGGTCGGACGGTGGGGAAAAGCAGGCGACAGTGGTGTTTCTTACGGGATCGGAGCCTGGCAACTTTGTGGACGACGCAGCGTCACCCTTTCCTCGCCACGAGTACGTTAGAGCAGAGGTTGCCTATTTCGGGAGGGAGGGGCTACCCGGGACGCCCGTAGAGGTAACGGTCGAGATGGCAAAATATGCGATCAACGCGCTTGCAGCACGCCACGAACGCGCAGCAACCTTGCCTGCTCATCTAGGAAAAGCGGTGCACGAGTCATTTCCCCGTCGGGAGAGTCTCGACGGCCGTGTGGGCTGTGTAGCCGGTGCCGATGATGAGATGTGGAATTCGCCGCGACAATGCGCGATGGCGATGCGCTATCTCAAAGCACACCATCACGCCTATCCCGACCGCGCGATCGTCTATCCAAATGCCGGCCATACGTTTCTTTGGGCGATGCGTGGGCCGAAATCGGCGATCACCTCCTACCCGATCGGCGGGAGCACGGTGATGGATTTCGGCGGCACGACCGCTGGCGATATGGCTGCAGCGAAGCATGCCTGGCCGACGATCTGGGCTTTTCTCGCGCACGCGCTCCCACAGGTAGCGCGATGATCGCCGCCGATGGGGCTGCCGCCGTCACTTTTCGCGGCGTCGCCAAGAAATACGGCGCGCTCGTTGCGCTCGACGCGATCGATCTGCGCATCGAGCGTGGGGAGAACGTCGCGATCCTCGGGCCGAACGGCGCCGGGAAGACGACCGCGATCTCGTTGATGCTCGGTTTGCGCAACGCGAGCGCGGGTTCTGTCTCCGTCTTCGGGCGTCATCCGCACGACACGGCGGTGCGCGCGCGAATCGGATCGATGCTTCAGTGCTCGGGCGTTCCGGAGTATCTACGCGTCGATGAGGCGCTCGCGCTCTTTCGTAGCTATTATCCGGCACCGTTGCCGACGGACGAGCTGCTCGAACTCGCCGGAATTCGCGAAACCTTCGGCACGCGGATCGCCCGGCTCTCGGGCGGACAGGTACAGCGACTCTATTTTGCGCTCGCGCTCTGCGGCAACCCGGAGCTGCTCGTGCTCGACGAGCCGACGGTCGGCCTCGACGTCGAAGCGCGTCGCGCGCTTCTGGCAACGATTGCAGGCATCTCCAAGAGCGGGCGCACCGTGGTGATGAGCACGCACTATCTCGAGGAGGCCGATGCAGTTGCCGACCGCGTCATCGTCATCGATCGCGGGCGCATCATCGCCAATGGATCGCCGAGCGAGGTGAAGGGCACCGTCGGACGCAAGCGTGTCTCGTTTACGTCGCCAGTCGCATTCGATGACGAGCGCTTCGTGCGCGACGGCGAGCGATATGCCGCTCTGACCGAATCACCGGAGTCGCTATTGCGCGAACTCTTCGCGCGCGATATGCCGATCGAGAACCTTACCGTCACCGGCGCAACGCTCGAAGAGGCATTCGTCGCACTTACTTCAGGAGAAAACGCGCATGTCGCTTGAGATTGCTCCCTTCGGACCGATGCTGCGCGCGCAGACCAAAATCGAACTTCTTCGGTTGCTGCGCATCCCGTGGTTTACGATTGCGACGATCGTCTTTCCGGTGATGTTCTATTCGTTCTTCGGCCTCGAGCAGGCGCATATGCCGTATATGAACGCGACGGTGGGGCTCTACCTGCTGGCTTCGTTTAGCACCTATGCGGTGATGAGCTTGGCGCTCTTTTCCTTCGGTGCGAGCGTCGCTGCCGAGCGTGGCAGCGGCGCGACGCGCTTGATGCGCGCGGCACCCTTGCGGCCGCTTGCCTATTTTGCCGGGAAGGGCATCGCATCGATCGCATTCGGCGGCGTTGCAATGCTCTTGCTCGTCCTTTTTGCGCGCGTCACCGGCGGTGCGGAGCTCTCGGTGCCGATGCTCGCCGCCTTGATGACGCGATTGTTGCTCGGGAGTCTGCCCTTCGTGGCGCTCGGCTTTGCCGTCGGGTATCTCGCCGGGCTCAACGCCTCGGTGGCGATCCTCAACCTCATCACGCTGCCGTTGGCGTTTGCCTCCGGGCTCTTCGTTCCGCTCGATCAACTGCCGCCGTTCGTGCAATCGATCGCGCCGTATCTGCCGACCTATCATCTCGGGCAACTCGCGTGGGGTGCCGTCGGTGCAAGGAGCGAGCCGTGGCCGCGTGCCGCGCTCTGGCTTCTGGGTTACGCCGCGCTCTTCACGTGGATCGCCATACGGGCCTACTATCGTGAAGAGCGCAAAGAGTTCGCGTGATGGAATCGCGCGTCGGTTCGGTTTAGAACCGGCCGTAGATGCTTCGACGCAATTGGCGTAAGCGCGGATTCTTCCAGGTCGTTCCGTTTTGGAACGCGATTCGTAACGGCACGCACTTGGTGAAGCTCGTGCCGAGCGGTAGGACGTTGCGACTCAACCCGAATTGATGTCGAATCAATGCTCCCGGCGTAAACGTGCCGAGATCGCGTACCGTCGCAACGAGCCGCCCTCTCGCTAGGAGGCCGAACTCGATGTTCTTCATAACGCGATGCGTTCGGTTCACGTATGCAATGGAGAGAAGCGGACTGTTCCGCACCGGAGGCTGGTAGAACATACCTCCGAAGGAGTCGCTCCAATAGTACGGATAGCTCGGGAAAAAGCCGTCGGAGTAGGCCCACATCGCGCTTCCTACCGCTTGTGGGCGGCACTCGGAGATGCGGACGGGGTGCTTGATGGTGGAGGCCATCGCGGTCGTCGTAGCGGATGCGAGCAAGAGAGCGATTGCGAGGCTCGCCGATGCGTTCTTCATGATATTACCTCATGGTAATAGAACGTATCGGCGAGCTTCTACGGTACGCTCGCGCGACGGAAAAGGCGAGCGAAGCCGGTCTTTCGGCTGCGTGAAACGCGCCGCGTTGCCCCGGTTCGCGGCGGCGAGCGTTCTATGAAGCGCTCTTCGACCCGGGGCGCTCGTAGAGGCTTTTGCGCAGCGCAGGTAGATGCGGGTTCTTCCAGATCTTTCCGTTCGCGAATTTAATGTGTAACGGGACGCAGCGCGCGAGCGCGGTTCCAAGCGGAAAGACGTTGGGGTTGAGGCCGAATTCGTGCTTGATCTCGGCTCCGGGAGAGAAAGTGCCGACATCGCGAACCTCGGCGACGAGCGTTCCCTTGGCGACGAGACCGAATTCGATCTCCGTCATTACCTCATTGGTTTGATTCGAATACGCAATTGCGAGCGTTGCGCCGTTGCGGATCGGTGGTTGATAATAGCGATAGCCGTACATATCGGGCCAATAATAAGACGACATC
>JAKAPO010000184.1 GCA_021807065.1 bacterium | reverse complement strand
GCGATGACGATCGCGGGCGCGGCGACGTAGAGAAGCGCGCGCGTTCGCATCAGCGCCGTGATCGAGACCAGTACGACGCAGACTTCGAAGAGCGTCGTTGCAACCTCGTACTTTTCGTACGACCGCATTGCGCGCTCCGCCTGATCCATTTGGACATCCGAATCGCGCTGATAGCGCTGCGCCACGATCAGGATCCGCGCCGACTTCTCCGTTTCTTTGGCTATGCGACTTTGCAGGATCGAACGAGCGCTCGAGTTCACAAGGCCGGCTTGCAGCAGTCCTCGGTCGATTTCGATCTTCATCCGGCTGGATTCGTAGTAGTTGTATTGGTCCGCCGCTCTCGTTTGGCTGATTCCTGCCATCGTACGGGCCTCGAGCCCCGCGACCGACGAGTGGTTCGACATCAATGTGGCGATGGCGGCAAAGACCGCGATGACGGCGGCGCCAATCGGAATGAACTTCGCTTCACGATCGCCCTTTTCGGCGCGCTCGTGGACTTCGCGCATCGTCGCTGACGCATTGAATTCGGCCATTTCCACTAGTACGCCGGGGCGGCGTGGCCTGCCTGGCGCTCTGCAACCGCGCTCGTCACGATATGGTTAGAGCGAGCGTGAACATCGAGCGCATCGTCATCGTCGGCTCCGGTCCAGCCGGCCTTACCGCGGCCGTCTACGCGGCTCGAGCCAACCTTCGCCCGCTCATGCTCGCCGGCGGTCTCTACGGCGGTCAGCTCATGCTGACGACCGACGTGGAGAACTACCCTGGTTTCCCGGATGGTATCATGGGTCCCGACCTCATGGTGAAGTTTCGCGAGCAGGCCGAGCGGTTCGGAACGCGCATCCTCGACGTTGACGCAACCGCCGTCGATTTCTCCGCAACGCCCCTGCTCGTGCGGACGAGCGACGAAGCCTTCGCAGCACGCGCCGTCATCGTCGCAACCGGCGCGAGCGCACGTTGGCTGGGGATTCCCGGCGAAGAGCTCCTTCGCGGGCGTGGCGTCTCCTCGTGCGCGACCTGCGACGGCGCCTTTTTCAAAGATAGGCACATCGTCGTCGCCGGTGGCGGCGACTCCGCGATGGAGGAGGCGCTCTTCCTGACGCGCTTCGCGCGGCGTGTCACGGTGGTGCATCGCCGCGATGCGTTGCGGGCAAGCAAGATCATGGCGGAGCGTGCCCAAGCACATCCGAAGATCGATTTTATATGGAACACGATCATCGAGGCCGTGCTCGGCGAGGAGAAGGTGACCGGCCTGCGCCTGCGCAACGTGCTCGATAAGAGTCTCTACGATTTCGATTGCGACGCGCTCTTCGTTGCGATCGGACACTCGCCCAATACGTCGATCTTCCGCGGCCAGCTGGCGCTCGACGACGCCGGGTACATTCTCTCGCCCGACGGCACGTCAACGAGCGTCGAAGGCGTCTTCGTCGCCGGCGACGTCTACGATCACCGCTATCGTCAGGCCATCACCGCGGCGGGCTCGGGCTGCAAAGCGGCAATGGACGCCGAAAAATACTTAGAAGCCTTAGAGTTCGCTCCACCGCTGGTTAACGTGCAACGGATCAGATAGGACTCATGTCCGACGACGCCTGCACGTTCGTGCGAACGAAAGGGATGCCTGCCTCCGGACGCCTGCGTTAAGATTGTCATCCCGAGCACACCATGGCCCCTGCGGGGCTACCTATCCGGTCTCCTTCGGACTCGGGGTTTCCACATCAGCGAGCCCTTCGACTACGACTGCTGCGCGAGGCGCTCAGGACAGGTTGGGCGGCGCCGAGGAAGCCACCGTATCATCCCGAGCGAGGACGCGCGCAGGCGCGTCCGACGTCGAGGGAGGCGCCTCAACGCAACGCTAGCCGGTAGACATACTCCTTCCCTTCGTAACCCAATCCTGAGTCCATCTGCTCGCGGACGTTGACACGCTCGAAGCCAAGGGCCTCCGCGACCGCGATGGAGCCGCTGTTCTCCGCCGCCATCTCGCAGATCGCGATCTGCGAGCGATGCATCTCCTTGGCATGACGCAAGACTTCACGCATCGACTCGCGCGCAAATCCTCGCCGGCGGAACGGCGGAAAAACGCTATAGGCGATGTAGAGCGTGGTTCCCGCATAGGTGGCCTGCGCTTCGCCTACCGCGCTACCGTCGTTGCGTCGCGCGCAGATCCAATTCTCCCATCGCTCCGGCGCTCCGAGGTACGGCATCTCGTGACTCCAGCGCTCGTACCGCTGCCGCAACGCTTCGATCGTCGGTGGGCGCAGCGCCGGAAAAAACTCCCACATTTCCTCGTTCCGCAGGTAGGGCCAGGTCAGTTCGGCATGTGCGGGTGAGACGGGCAGCATCTCGAGGCGCGCCGTCGAGAGCGAGTGGCGTTCGCTCATCTTAGCAGTGCGGTCAACGCCTGTTCGAGGTTGGGAAACGCGAAGCGATAACCCAGCTCCCGCGCACGGCGCGGCACGACGCGCTGGCCGCTGAGAACCGCGCCCGCACCCTCTCCGAGAGCAAGGCGTAACGCGAACGTAGGCACGGGAAGGACCGCGGGTCGGTGCAACACGCGGCCGAGCATCGTCGCAAAGTCCTTGTTCCGCGCCGGTTCGGGAGCAACGGCATTGATGGTTCCTTGCGCTGCGTCGATGGCGAGCAGATAGATGCCGACGAGATCGTCGATGTGAATCCAGGAATACCATTGATTGCCGCTGCCGATGCGGCCGCCGAAACCGAACCGAAATGCCGGCACCATCTTTGCCAGCGCACCTCCGCGACCGAGCGCCAGTCCCGTACGAATGCACGCAACGCGAAGACCGAGCGACTCCGCGCTTCGCGCGACGCGTTCCCATTCGACGCAGATCTGGGCGAGGAAATCCTTTCCCGGAGGACTCGTCTCGTCGAGGAACGCGTCGCCGGTCGCACCGTAATACCCGATCGCTGACGCACTCACGTAGGCGTGCGCGCGCGGACGCAGGAGTGCGATTCGGGCGAGAAAATCGCGTGGCAAGGTCGTGCGGCTCTCTAGAATGCGTCGCTTCACAGCCGGGTTCCAACGCCGTACGACGGGCTCACCCGCCAGGTTGACGATGACGTCGCAAGTCGCTCCGCGCTGCGCGGCTTCCTCTGGATCACGCAGCGAGAGGGGTTCGAGTTCGTCACCGCGCGCGCGCAGAGCGGCGCAGAGGGCCCCGCCGACGAAACCGCTCGCACCCAAGACGGCGACTCGCAGGGTCAAGGCGTCAGGACTCCAACGCGAGATCGATAACGCGCAGCAGTGCCTGCGCTTGCCGGTCTAACCGTTGTTCGTAGACTTTAGGGTGCGTGAGATAGAAGAGTGCCATCGTACGCAAGACGAAGCGATGACGCTGCGGATGCGGAAGGCGCGAGAATCCGCGGGTTGCGCAACGCGTCAGGTAGTCGACGCGTTCGAAGAACCGCTCGTCGTTCCCGTAGACCGAGACGAAGTTGAGATCGCCGTGCTCGCGGTCTTCTTGCTGATCGATGAACGAGTCGAAGAGCACGTGCAGCGCACTGACCGCCGGAAAGTAGGCGCCGTACGAGTCGGCGATTGCGTCGTACTCCCCGTCGAATAGCATGAAGAGCGGCGCGTAGACCTGGAACTGCGACCCTGCAGCACATGCGAACTCCTGCCACTCGACATATCCGTAACGTGCGTCGTGACGCGCGTACCAGGCTTGGCACGCCTCTTCCCGTTCGCCTGGCGGGAAGTGTACGAAGGTTTGCATCTCGCCGTAGAGTTGGGCCGCCTCGCGAAAGAGTTCGCGCAGCAGTTCGTGATCGGCCAGACGCCGTAACCCGCGCTGGACACGACGAACGAGCGAGACGAGGTAATCCCCGTCGTCGCCCGCCGGACCGAGTTCGTAGTAACCACCCGCGTTCGCATACGGGTCGGGTGCGTCTGCGATCGCGCGGTGCAGCACGGGATAGGCGGAGATAGGCACCTCCGGATGACGGTCGCACAGGTTATCGAGATAATCGTATATCGTTTCGAGCGGAGCGACGATCTCGATGTAATGATCGGCTGCAGCGGGAGCCAAGAACGTGGCGAGAATGCATCCTCCGGCAACGTGATACGCCTTCGCGCCGATCGAGGCGAGCGCTTGCGCGCGCAACCGATCGTCGGGGATAACTTCCGCCATTTCGCGGATGCTTTCGAGCGCGCGTGCCGCACGCGGGACAATGGAACGCAGAAAGCGGGCGAGATCGTAGGCGCCGCCGATTCCGCCCCCTGCAAGCATCGAGAGCCGCGTCGCACTCGTCGCAACGTGTCCGGCAGCCCAGCGAATATCTCGAAGCACCGGCCCGCTGGCTATATTCCCGAGACGAAGCGGCCGGGGTTGAGGATTCCCTTCGGGTCGAACTGCGCTTTGAGCGCTCGCATGCGCTCGACTGCGGGCGGATCGGCGCCCCAGACGCGCAGCGCCGCACGCGCCGGGTGATCGCCGGCGATGATGCGCGCTCGCGGTTCGGCATCGTGCAGCGCGTCGTCGAGAACGTGAAACTTGAGCGCAAGATCCCGGGTGTCATTGCGGCTGGCACGCAGGATGACGTCACCGTTCATGAGGTCGGCGATGACCGAAGCGTCGAGCGCGAGGCGACGGACGAGGTCGCGAGCATCGAGCGCGCAGCTCTCGACACGATCGGGTCGCGCCGCGATGCGATAGGTGATCGAGCGATCGGCAACAGTCGAGACGTACGCATCGACAACGCTCTCGAAAAGGTCGCGAGCGCGTGCCTCGACGACGCAAGTCTCCGGAACGCCGGCACGGCCGAGCGCCGAGCGCAGTTCGCGCGTTGCACGTTCGATGAGCGGCTCGCTGCTCTCGAGCAGAACGAAGACGCGGCCTTCAGAACCATCGTCACCGGAGATCTCCTTTTCGAAACCTTCGATCCACAGTGCGGCCGACGGTTCGACCGGCAGCGAACGCAATTGCACGAGCGCTCGCGACCGCGTTCCTTCGGGTAACGGCGCGATGAAGGCGCGCATGACCTGCGGCAGTGGAAGCGTCTTGAAATTTGCGTACGCGAGCACGCCCAGCGTGCCGAAGGATCCAGCGTAGAGCCGGCTCATGTCATAACCCGCGACGTTCTTCACGACGAGGCCTCCGGCGCGCGCCAGCGTACCGTCGGCGAGCGCGATGCCCGATCCGATCAGGAGATCGCGCGGTGAGCCGTAGCGGTGCCTGCGCGGGCCGAGCCATCCGGAAGCGAGCGTCCCGCCGACGGTCGCGCGCCCCGGTTTGGGCGCGTCGAACGGAACGAACTGGCGTTCTCGCTTCAACCTGGTCGCGAGGCTGCGCACCGTCGC
>JAKAPO010000183.1 GCA_021807065.1 bacterium | reverse complement strand
GTCGTGTACGGCGTCGACCCGCTGACATTGTTAAAGAACGTTTTCGACTGCTTCATCCTAGAGTGCCTTTACGACGCCATTAGCGCCGCCGTTTCCCCCGTAGGTGGTCGTTCCGCCCCCGCCTACCGTCACGCCGGAACTCGTTTCGACCGACGCGAAGATCGTGAAGTAGCCGCCATCGGCAAGTGCATCGGAACGAAGCGCCGAATAGGAAAATGGCTGCGTGCTCGAATGCAATTGGAAGCCATTTACGACGGAGTATGAGAGGGCCACGTAAACGGTCGATCCGGACACCGCCGAAATTGTTGTGTACGGAGAACTCTGCGTCGTGAATCCCAGGTTTATGTCCGATGCGCCGCTGGTGTCCCACGGCACGAAAATGGTCGCGGCCGTGCCTGCGGTGCCGTTGTCGAAATATACATCCACCGTCGAGCTGCCGCTCGCGCTGTAAAGATGCAGCGTGCAGTCCGTCACGTATTGCGCGACGTTTGGAATGTTAGCGCTGAAGGTTTTCGAGCCTTTCATCGTGCGTTCACCGCAATCTCTTCGCGAGGTGAAGCGATCCATTCCACGCCCGATGCCCTCACGAGCAAGACGTCGTAAGGAGGCATCACTTTACGCACACCGCCCGTAGCAGCTCGGAAGCCCTCTGCCCGATCGACGGTGTCGAGCATGAACCGGCAGAGATCAATCGCGCCCGATGTTCCGAGCTTGCTATAGTCAACTTCCATGTTGCCGAACCCGCCGAGAACGTCGTGGCTCCCCATTGCCATGCATCCGGAAGCGAACCCCGGGAACAGACTGTTCGCACTGAGGTTTACCATCGTAATTTCGGGGCTTGGGTATTCACCCATAAAAAAGCGCGTGAACCCGAAGAGGTCGACGCCGCAAGCGATGAACGACAAGCCTGCGACGACACGCTGCGTTACTTCGGGGAAATCCTTGTCGGGTCGACGCAAGGGTTCTTCGATGACGTGCTCGGCGTCGAACCCTGCCGCAGCTAGACTGGCGCGGGCGACCGGGTCGAACCACTGGAATAACTCGCCCCAGAGTTCCTTGGCCGCGTCGTAGATGCGATACGTTTCCGGCGTGTAGTGCTTTCGCTGAATGAACGCATCGATGCGTTCTTTGGCCTCGGATCGCCCGACCGACGCTAGCACCATCGGACAGCCAGGAACGGCACGGAGTTTGCTTTCGCTATGGATGGACGGGCTGTGCGCCGTGCCGTCAGGCGCGATCTTCCATTGGCCGTGATCCGCGCCCAGTGCGATATAGCTTGCGCCGTAGGCGGCAACAACGATGCTCACGTATTTTTCCCTTCTTGCGATTGTATCGCGTGCGTTTCTGTGCGCCGTTGGCGGGTTCGCAGGCGCCGCCTTTTCATGCGGCACCGTCGTCGTTTTGTGGCCGGGGGTGTCCGGGGGTGACGCGGCACCGTTCGCTCGCCGTTATAGTGCGCTCGATCTCGACCGTTGGCGCCGGTGGCGCGCTCTTTTCTCGCAGCACATCCTTATCGATGAAACCGAGGAGTCGGCACGCCGCCTCCATCCGCAGCCGATCGTCGCGAACATATTTCACTTGATCGCCGACGACGAGCGGCCGGGTTCCGTTGGCGGCCAATTCAATGAGCGTCTCAAGCGCCGATTGAATTGCCGTCGTCTGCGTGCTGTCGTTACGGTTTCTTAGTTTAATGTCATAGCCGAAGATCGTTAGCGCTTTTCGGACGTTCGGCGAGGAGAGCGATTCCTGAACCGACGACCGCCCCACGCCCTCGCTACGAGCAATCGCGCGAACACTGGCTCCGGCGAGGTGCTGCGTGAGCCTCGACGCCTGAATCGGGGTTATGATACGCAAGGCGTCGGCGGCGTCTTTTTTTGTGCTCATGCGTTTCTCCTAAATAATGTATGCGCGAATGCGAAGTGTTCGCGGCCGTGCTCGCGTGCGACCGATTCGATGTTTTTTCGCTTTTCGTCGTCGAGCGGCCAAAGGAGATCGTAAAGCGTGTGCGCCCAGCTCTCGCGCTTGCAGCACGCACGATTGGGATCGTGCCAAACCTGCATCGTGCCGATGCGGCCGGCCGGCGCTCGATCGAGGAAATCAAAGGTTTTGTGCCAATAACGCCGTTCGCGGACGAGCTTCGCGTGCGACAATGTCCAGGGTCGAGCCAGCGCCTCGCGCTCGCTCAATGTCTGCGTCAAAATATCTGCTTGGTAGTGCCAGTCGATCACGACGGCGCACCCGCTGTCCAAAGTTTGCACGCCCGGCAGTACGCGCTCGCACCGCGGATCGCGATAGCCAGAAGACGCGAACACCGCGAGCATCGAATTTCCATCACGACGCCGCCGCCGATCCGAAGTCGCGCTTATGCAGCTCCGCAGCAGCGATGAGATAATCGGGCAGTGAGTCGTCGTCGGGTTTTGGCGCAGTGGGTTGCGGCGCTGCGCGGCCGATTGCGCCCCAATGCTCCGCGAGCTTCGCGAGCATCACGATGCCGCCATAAAATCCGCCGCCGGCGCCGGAATATGCAGCCTGTAGACGCTCGAGCACCTGCTGCGAGGTCTTACCTTGCCGCACGAAATCCAGCGCCGCGGACTTGTTCCGGTCGCGCCATGCTTGCCGCGACAAGGCAATCTCGTGGTGCTCGACGACCACGGGGTAGACGGCGTCGAGGAGCTGGTACGCCGCAATCTGGTGCGGATCTGGAAGTTTCTGCTGGCGAGGTTGGCGTCGATAACGCACCCCCCTCTCGTTGCCGTCTTCCGTCCGCTCCGTTGCATCATCGCGCGCGTCGACGCGCGCCGAAGGCGTTGCTTCATTGGTTAAGTTCCCTGGTAGCGTTCCTGGTAGACTTCCCACGGCAGGCGATTGCGGGGGGTACCCGTCAACCGTTGCGGGGGGTATCCCGTCAACCATTGCCGGGGGTATCCCCTCAATCGTTGCGGGGGGTGTGTTATCGACCCCCGTCGCTAAATGCGGGGCCGCGAACTGTAGTTGATAAATGCTCGATTTGCCGGCGCGCAGCTCGCGCATTACGTATCCGCGCCGAGCGAGCGCTGAGATAATCCGGCCGACGCGATTGGTGTCGACACCAGCCTCCTCGCCGATCGTCGTCGTTGAGGGCCAGCATCGGCCATCGCGATCGGCGAACGCCGCGAGCGCGATGAGAACGGCGAGCTCGGTCGGTCGCCCGCGTAATTCGCGCACCCAACGCGTAGGAACGCGAGCAGCGAAACGCTCAACCGGCGCAGGTTCAGAAAGGCGAGGCGAGGAACGTTCACTGGACGCCGAGTCGCCCAATCGACTCGGCGAATTCATGCAGCACCCCTCGCGCCACAACCCTCGCGCTCGATCCGTTCGATCTCGCTCAGCGGCACCCGGACTGCGGTGCCGATGCGAATCGATTGAATGCGCCGCTCGCGCATAAGTTTTTTCGCAAAAGAAAGCGAGATGCCGAGGCGTTCGGCGACCTCTCTCGCTCGAAAAAGTTGTTGGATCTTCTGCTCGCCGTCGGTCATCGCCCGATACCCTCCCGGGCAATGCGCTCCGCTTCGTCGCGTGCGATCCGCACCGACCCGCGGATGCGAACAGCGCGGATTTTGCCCGATGAAATCAGGTTCCACACCGCCGCGCGGGAAATGGCAAGGACGCGCGCGAGTTCTGGGACGCGATACAAGAGAGGCTCGCTCTTGGCTGGGATCGAGGTTTGCGTTTGCACGAAAAACTCCGTTACCGTGAAGCCCGTCAACCGCTCACCGGCACAACCGGAGTCTCGCGTGACCGCCTCACCGGCACAACCGGCGTCTCGTGCGGACCGGGCTCTGCGACTGCGCGAACCCTACGGGGTCTTGCACCCCGATCAGACGGCGTCTCGCGTTCGCCCTTGCTCACCGGCACGACCGGAGTATCGCTCGAGCAGGCAAACCGAACCTGCGCCTTCTAACCCTATCCTATCATGCGGGCGCAAGGGGTAGATTGATTTGGCGAAGAGTAGACGAGGGCGCGGCGAGGGCTCCATCTTCTTCGACGAGCGTCGGAACGAATGGGTCGGCTCCCTATCGTTGGGTCACGACGGTCAGGGAAAACGTATCCGCCGCACCGTCTACGGATCATCGAAGAAGGCGGTGCAGCAAAGGCTCGCCGATGTTCGCGCTCGCGTTGGACTCGAGCTCACTGCCGAACGAAACGTCACCCTCGCGCAGTTCGCCGAAGGCTGGTTTGCACGCGACGTCGTGCAGAATAAGCGCCCGACGACCGCGCGTTACTATCGGCTCTTGCTCGACCGCTACATTCTGCCGCAAATCGGGCGAAAGCGCTTGGTCGAGATTTCCGTTGCGGACGTCGAGCGAACGATTGCCGTTGCCAGAGAACTGCGTTCGGCAGCGATGGCCGCGAAAGTACGCGCTGGAATCTCGAGGATATTCAACCGAGCTCGAAAGCTGGGAATCGTCAACACGAACCCAGCGGCCGCAACGGACGTGCCGCACGTCGAGCGCAAAGAGATGGCGTTCCTCACTCCCGAACAGCTTCGCACGCTTTTGGCAGCAGCGAAAGGCGAACGCCTCGAAGCCTTGATCATTGTTCTTGCGACGACGGGAATTCGAATCGGGGAAGCGCTCGCACTTGAATGGCGCGATCTCGACATGACCCGCCGAACGCTCCACGTCGAGCGCACGCTGCAAGAGTCAACGGGGCCTTTGCGCGTCGCGCCGCCCAAGACTGCGGCGGGGCGCCGAACCCTTGCGCTCGGAAAGATCACCGTCGACGCGTTGCGCCGCCGGCGCGCGAACGCCGAGGCCGAGGGCTTCGCACGCGACCATGACAAGGTCTTCCCGACGACGGTCGGGACGCCGATTCGTCGAAAAAACCTCTCGGATCGATTCTGGAAGCCGCTGCTTGCGAAGGCTGGCCTTCCGCCGATCCGCCTCCACGATTTGCGCCACTCGTCCGCGGCCCTTAGTATCGCGACCGGGCAGAGCGCCAGGACGGTCGCCGAACGGCTGGGGCACAGCGATTCGGGCTTCACGCTGCGAGCCTACGGCCACGCGGGAGCGCACCTCCACCGCGATGAGGCCGACGCGATCGACGCCGTGCTTCGGGACGAGAAAAAACCCGGCTAGGAGGGGGCAACCCGGTCGATTGGCTGTCATTTAGGCTATCCAGGCCGCTTGATAGGCCGAGCAACCGCCTTACGACGGACGGAAACCCCTTGTTTTACGGGCGTTTATCCGCTTGGCATCGAGAAAGCCCAATAGAATCAGGGGAAGAAAACGAAGAGCCCGCCAAACGCTAGATTTGACGGGCTTTTCAGATGGCTCCGGATGCTGGACTCGAACCAGCGACCCGCTGATTAACAGTCAGCTGCTCTACCAACTGAGCTAATCCGGAACGGCGAACCCTAGGCTACGCG
>JAKAPO010000182.1 GCA_021807065.1 bacterium | reverse complement strand
AGCGCCAGCAGATCGTCCGTTGTCCGATGCCCTCAACCCCATCAACCGACCGAAGGGAGAAGCATGCTCAAGAAAACTCGATCCGAACCCCTTGACAAGCACCCTTCCATATCAGTGTAGCGTCTCCATGATGGGTTTACAATAGCGACCAACCCTGATATGCTCTATGCATGTGGAGCGCAGCAGAGCCGATTTCCTTGGGCACGGCGGATCGAGCGAGACTCAAGAGCTGGATCCGTTCGAAGGCGACCCCGCAATGCATTGCGTTACGGGCGCAGATCGTGCTCATGGCGGCCGATGGCCTCTCCAACAACCGCATCGCCGACGAACTGGGCGTTAGCCGGCCAACGATCATCGATTGGCGCCGGCGCTTTGCCGAGGGCGGCGTCGACTCGCTCGGGGAGATTCGCAAGGGTGGTACACCCGGCCGCATCCCTGCATTACCCAAAGCCACGGTCGACGCGATCATCGACCTGACGTTGCATAGTAAGCCGAAAGGCGCAACGCACTGGAGCTGTCGCTCGATGGCACAGGCCGCTGGGGTGAGTCCGGCGGCCGTCCAGCGTATCTGGAGCGCGCACGGCCTCAAGCCCCATCGCGTTGAAACCTTCAAGCTCTCCAGCGATTCACACTTCATCGAAAAACTCACCGATGTGGTCGGCCTTTACCTGAATCCGCCCGCTAAGGCGATCGTGCTCTGCGTGGACGAAAAGAGCCAGATTCAAGCCGTGGATCGTACGCAACCCGGCCTACCGCTCAAACGTGGTCGCTGCGGAACCATGACGCACGACTACAAGCGAAACGGCGTCACATCGCTCTTCGCGGCGCTCAACGTCGCCGAGGGGAAGGTCATCGGCCAATGCTACGGACGGCATCGCCATCAGGAGTTCCTGCGCTTCCTCAAGCGCCTCGATGACGCATATCCGCGCAGACTCAAGCTGCACTTGATCCTGGACAACTACGGAACGCACAACCATCCGCGGGTCGGGCAATGGCTCGCCGCCCATCCGCGCTTCGTCCTGCATTTCACGCCGACAGGTTCCTCCTGGCTCAACCTCGTGGAGCGGTGGTTCCGCGAGCTGACCGACAAGCAGATCCGACGGGGCGCGTTCGGTAGCGTGCGCGACCTCGTGCACGCCATCCGCGAATTCATCGCTGCCTACAATCGTGACCCGAAGCCCTTCATCTGGACTGCCACGGCGCAGTCGATCATCGACAAGGTTAGCCGTTGTAAAGCGACGATGGAGACGCTCTAGACAATATGGAAGGGCGTTCCGCCCTTCCATATTGTCTAGAGCGGCTCAAGGCGCCGTAGGTTCGCCGGGATGTTTGTCTATCGCTTGGAAGCGCACGCCGCGCAGGCGACACGCTCGCGCTCGGCAACGAGCTTCGCTTGCGCCCCGCATGACGGGCAGACCACAGGTGTGAAGCCGCTCAGCGGCAGCAGCCAGCAGAGCTCGAATGGATAGCAGCGTTCCCCGCGCCGAATCGTGACCGGAACACTCAACGCGGGAACGCGTAGGAGATGGGCGCGGTAGGGTTGCAGCGTGTACGAGACGTTGAACTTCGTCTCAATTTCATGCCTCCGGCGCGCGCGCTCGGCTTGCGTTGCCTCCGCCTGCCTGTCCAGCAGAGCCTGACGTTCCGGCGCCGCGCCGGCTCTGCGACGGGCGAGCGTCGCGAGCGCGGCGTCGTAATACGTCTCGGATCGCGTGAGCTCGTCGCGGAGTACTCCCCGCGACTGCCGTGCCAGCGCCGTGGAACGCTGCGCGATTCTTGCCAGCAAGGTATCGTGGGCCGCATGCAGTGCGCGCTCCAGCCGCACGGCCTGCTCGCGATGGGATCCGGCCGTAGGAGCGGCGGAGAACTGAAGTCCACGCAAGCGGCTGGAAACCGATACGTCCAATACGGCTGCTGCATGTGCGTCCACCCAAAGTTCTTCGCGCTCTTGAAAGTGATCGTCCAGCGTGTAGGTTACCAGCACGCCGAGCAGGAGCAGCGGCCGGTAAACGCAGACGGGGTCTGCGGCGAGATCGATGCGGCCATGCTCAACGTCGAGGGTCGCGCGAGCCCGTTCCAGCAATGACGCCGGCTGAGGCAACGGCGACGCCGACCATGGGAGGTACGCGTGCCCGACGTCACCGTGCGCGAGCACACGCGCGGCCACCCTCTCCAATACCGGATGCCCGGGGACGAGAAAGACCGCTTCGGGCTCCTCTTCGGCGGCATCGGGATCGGCGGTGACCGAAAGAAACTCCGGGAGCTGAAGTTCTGCCTGAAGGGGCGGCGGAAGCAGCGTTCGCGCGACCTCGTCGGCGAACTCGTAGAGCGCCCCATCCCGCTGCACCGCGTGCAGCCAGAAACGCAGGCATGGGTCGGCGATCATGCGGGTCGCATCGCAGGCACCAGTTCGTCGTTGAGATTACGGCTGTCGAGATACGCCGTGCGTGCATGCACGATACGCTCTCCCAGCGCGTCAATCCGCGTCAAGAAATCTTCGTCGCTCCTGCTTCCGACGTGGGCTTCGAAGACCGCACTTTCAAAATCGAAATCGTCTTCGATCCGGCCGAGAATCATGTCGAGCTCGCCGATGACCAGTTGGAATAGATTGATCTTCGCTTCGAGGACGGCGAGAATGTGATCCTCGATCGTTCCTGCGCTCACGAGATTCGTGAGCAAGACGTCGTGTGTCTGCCCGATGCGATGAATGCGTCCGAGCCGCTGCTCGATCTGCATCGGATTCCATGGCAGATCGAAGTTGACCATCACGTGGCAGAACTGCAGGTTCCGGCCTTCGCCGGCCGCTTCGGTCGTCACGAGCACGGGAGCCTCTTGCGCAAACGCGCGCATGACGTCGCTCTTCTCCCGGCGGCTTAGCCCGCCGTGATAGCAGACGGCGGGCATTCCGCTTCGAGCGAGGCATCCTGCGAGATAGCTGAGCGTTTGGCGGAACGCGGTAAAGACGACGACCTTTTCATCGAGCGCCTTGTGCCGCGCGAGCACGTCGAGCAGCACGCGGGTCTTCTCGCTCGCATCCGGAATCTGGGCGGCCAGACCGGCCAGATCGCTCCAGCCTACCCCCTCAAGAGCCGCCGCGAGCCCTTCAGGGCTCGAGCCCGCGCGCCGCTGCAGGCCGCGCAACGCGAGCAGCCTGGCGGGTGCGGCGTTTCGCCCATGTTCGCGCACGCGCTCGGAAATTGCGCTGTACAGTGCGGCTTCGCTTTCGGAGAGCGGGATGCGTCGTGTCTCGGCGAGCCGGCGTGGAAGCATGACCGCAACCTCGCTGCGACGATGGCGGAGCATCACGTCGCGCATGCGCCGCTGCAACGCATCGATGTCACGCAGCGATAGGGCTCCTCGCGCCGGCGCGTTTGGTGAAACCGAAGCAACGTGCTTGCGGCGAAACTCTTGAAGGCCGCCCAAGTGTCCGGGACGCACGAAACTCACCAACTGGAAGAGGTCCTCGAGCCTGTTCTCAACCGGCGTTGCCGTCAGCAACAGAAGCCGCACCGCACGCAAGTGTTTCGCTAGCCTGGCAGAGGCGCTGCTGGAGTTCTTCAAGCGGTGCGCCTCATCGAAAATAACGAGGTCCCACGTTGTGCGCAACACTTCGGTTCGCCACGGTTCGCGGCGAATGGTCGCGAGCGATCCCACGATGATCGGCGCTTCCCAAGGACGCAGGCGGCGATTCCACCCATCCCCGCCGTGAACCAGCACCGGCAACGCAAACTTCTGATCGAGTTCCTCGGCCCATTGCTCGACCAGTCCGGCCGGAACCAGGACGAGCGTTCGGCGGACGAGCCGGCGCAAGAACAGTTCGCTGAGAATGAGTCCGGCTTCGACCGTCTTTCCCAAGCCGACCTCATCGGCCAAGATTGCCCGGCCCCGCAGGCGCGAGAGTACACTGCGGGCCACGTGCAGCTGATGCGGGAACGGATTGAAACGCAGACGCGGGAGCGAGATGAGCACGTCGAACCCCGGCCGCGCTGAGGCCGCCAGCGCTTCATCCACCAGTTGCGACCCCTCCTGCGTAATCGGACATCCTTCATCAAGCCGCGCGATGAGCCGCCGGTAGATGTCGAGTTCCGCGGGAACACTGAATAGCGTCGGCTCCCGGTCAGTCTTCGCGGCGCTGGCGTGGGCAGGCATCGGCGTCAGCGCCTTACGCGCCCGTCACGGTGGAATTCCTTGTGCACAAGGCAACTCCACCGTGAGGTTCCTTGCTCTCGACGCGCAGACCCTGAGGCGCTCAGCGCACGGCGAGCATTCCCCTTGAGCGCCCTTGCACGAACGGCGCTGCGGTGATAGGATCGCTGTACTAACAGAAGTTGTTACAGAGCAGGAACTGATGAACGCGCTCAAACTCACGAAAATCGGAAACTCGGTCGGCGCCGTGCTGCCGAAGGACGTCCTCGCGCGTCTGCACGTCTCTGCAGGCGACATAGTGTATCTCACCGAGGCACCGGACGGGTTTCGCATCACGCCCTACGATCCGGATTTTGCCCGCCAGATGGATGCGGCGGAGAGCGTGATGAAGAGACGGCGCGCGGCGTTGCATGAGCTCGCCAAGTAGCGCGCGCAGATGGTTTAGCGAACGTACCGTTCTTGCAATCCACGAGGCTCAGGTCGCTGAGCACGGGGGCGCCAAGGGGATTCGCGACGCGAAGCTTCTTGCTTCCGCGCTTGCACGGCCACGAAATGCCGCCGCATATTCGAGAGCCACGGTGCCCGAGCTAGCGGTACTCTACGCTCTCGGTATTATCAGGAATCACCCGTTTCTCGACGGCAATAAGCGTACCGCCACGGTGCTGCTGGAGACGTTTCTCAACGTGCATGGGTATGAGTTGCGCGCGTCAGACGGGGAGTTGCTCGACACGATTCGGCAACTCGCGGCGGGTGCAATGTCAGAGAGAACGTTCAAGGGTTGGGTGAAACTGCACTCGCGTAGAAAGAGCCGCGCTTGAGGGAAGCGCCTGGCTCGCAGGCCCGCACGAGCCAAATAAGCAGCGTCCTGCCGTGGTCGTTGGACGCAGCGAGACCCGCCGCTTGTCGGCCGCCAATTGCAATGTCTCATCGCGTCCGTAGGCGTCGATCGCGCGGCGAATCACCTCGGTTTCCGAGGTCTTTGCTTTGCGCGCTAAGTGCTTGACTCGCTTGTCCTGCCCAGGGTCGAGATAGAGGGGACATGCGCGTAGGTCTGCGCGAGGCGAACCAGCGATTCAGTTCGGCGATGCGGGCTGTACGCACCGGTGAAGAGGTCGTCATCACCGATCGCGGGCGCCCGTTCGCAGTGATCCTTCCTTATAGCGAAGGGAAGGGACTCGAGCGCCTGATTCGGGCGACGCAAAGCCGGCTCGCGGCGAGGCGCCCGGCTCTCTCAAGGCGCGACTCTGCATCGAAGGCGCGCGTGCGATGCGGGACTA
>JAKAPO010000007.1:8734-24656 GCA_021807065.1 bacterium | reverse complement strand
GAGGACAACTCGCCGGCTTCGCCGGCACGCGCTTGCGCAGGATCTCGAACGCGCATGCCTCGCACCGAAGGATGTATCGCCTAATCGATTCCTTGTGCGGGCGAACGTTGCCGAGGTCGTGGTAGACCGACTTCAAACCACACTCGCGCATCTTGCGCCGGAATCGCCGGCCGTGACCGGTGTCGCGAAAGCGATCGTAGCACCAGGCGTGGACCATCTCGTGGAGGAGCGTCTCCGCCAACGCCTCCGGATTGCGGCGAAAATGCTTGGGAGAGAGTTCTATCAGAAGCGGTTTGCGGCCGTACGTAATTCGGCCGGCTGAATTCGAGAAACGCTCGTTGTACGCGATGCGGCAATCGGGCACCCCGCCATTGAAATGCTCGTTGTTCAAGCGCGCGAAAAGCAGCTGCAACTCCGCCTCTGAAGGTAGCACGGATGATTCTCCCTGCCGATTGTCCAAGATTCTATTTCGTGAGTCTCCGGCCTCGCGGCCTTCCGCCGCGTATCTACCTCCCGTTCGTCATCGTCTTCAGTGCGCTTTTTCTCGGCACGATGGGCTACTTGGTCGCTGTGGGCTTTGGCGTGGGTGGTTCCGTCTTCGGTGCGGCGGTGAGGACTTCGAACGCGCAGACCGCCCAGCAGCGCGTCGAGGGCGGGCCGCCTCCGGCCGTGATGCTCGAATGGCAGACTCTGCAGCACCGCGTCGCTCTTCATCCGCACGATGACGTCGCGCTCACGCAACTCGGCGACCTCGAGTTGACGGCAAACCGCTACAGCGACGCAATCCACTATTACAAGCGCGCGCTCGCCATCGACCCTCACAACCCCGCGGCGCAAGAGGGTCTCGCCCAGGCACGGCAAGCCTTGCAGGGCGCCCAGTAGGAACCTATGCGCATTTACATCTCCTGCGATATGGAAGGTACCGCCGGCGTCTGCTCGTGGAAACAATGCGATCCAGAGAACCACGACGAGTATCCAACCTATCGCCGCTACATGTCCAAGGAAGTCCGTGCAGCGATCGAAGGCGCGCGTGAGGCGGGCGCGACGGAATTTCTGGTGAACGATTCGCACTCGTCGATGCGCAATCTCTTATGGGACGAGCTACCGCACGACGTCCGCGTCGTCTCCGGATCGCCGAAACCGTATTCGATGGGAGAGGAGATCGGCTCAGGGGCCGATGCGGCCTTCTTGACCGGCTACCACGCGAAGAGCGGCGACCGCGACGGCGTACTCGCGCATACGTTCAGCGACTCGACCGTCTATCGCGTGATGATGAACGGCACGGAATGCAGCGAGGCGTTGCTGATCGCCGCGCTCGCCGGCGTGCACGGACTGCCGGTTCTCCTCATCACCGGCGACCGTACGATCGTCAGCGAGACGCTGCGCTATCTGCCGTGGGCGGTTGGCGTGCCGGTTAAAGACTCGATCGGGTACTACGCGGTGAACACCTTGACCCCGCTGGCGGCGCAAGCGGCAATCCGGCGGGGGGCACGCGATGCCGTCGAGCGCCGCGCCAAAGCCAGACCCTTCACGTTCGACGGGCCTGTCGAGATGCTCCTCGAAACGGCGCGTGTCGAAAATGCAGACTTCATCGAGTTGATGCCGGGCTTCGAACGTGTCGGAGGCCGCACGGTGCGCTTCCGCGCAAATGAATATGAGAGCGCGTACAGGGCGTACGTTGCAGCAGTTCGGCTCGGCGGCTTGGCCAATACCGTCGCATGAAGCTCTACATTTCGAGCGACATGGAAGGCATCGCCGGGGTCAGTTCGTGGCATCAGGTCGACGCGCGTACCCCGCATCCCGAATATGCAACCTTTCGCCGCTACTACACGCTCGAGGTGCGTGCCGCGATCGAAGGCGCGCGCGAAGCAGGCGTCGGCGACGTGCTGGTCAACGACTCGCATGGTCCGATGCACAACTTACTCTTCGACGATCTGCCCGCCGACGTTCGCGTCATCTTCGGAAATCGCAAACCGCATTCCATGGTGCAGGACGCCGACGGCGGCTTCGACGGAGCCTTCTTCATCGGCTATCACGGCGCGGCCGGAGACGCGAACGCAGTGCTGTGTCACACGTATTCACCCGGAGTCATCTACAGCGTTCACGTCAACGGTACGCCTTGCAGCGAGGCAACCCTCAACGCCGCGCTGCTTGGTCATTTCGGCGTACCGCTCCTCTTGGTGAGCGGCGACCGCACCACGGTCGAGGGAGTGCGCCGGCAGATGCCGTGGGTACGAGGTGCAATCGTGAAGGATTCGATCGGCGCCTCCGCCGCGAGCACCCTTTCGCCAACTGCCGCACAAGCACTCGTCAGAGATGCCGCACGCGAAGCGATCGCACATGCTAAAGAGGCGAAACCGTTTTCGTTCGAGCCGCCGATCTCACTCGACGTCGAACTCAGCACCGCCGCTCAAGCCGATCTCGCCGCGACGATTCCCGGTTTCGTGCGTACGGGCGGACGAAGCGTCCACTTCGAGCACGCCCGGTATCCGGTGGTTTTTCGAGCGTTTGTCGCGACCTGGCGCTTCGGGGCCTACGCGACGTAAAACGCCGGGGCGCGGTATTCGGCGTTCGCTCAGCGGTAGCGAGACTCGAGCCCCTTACATGCGTACGACGGGTTCGTCACGCGGCAGGAGTCCCGCATCCGCGGCCGCGCTCGAACACGCGCGCCTGCTGTATATTCTCAGCTCGGCGACGTCGCGCGGAAAGAGCACGTCCAGCGTCCAGTCGAATGCGACGCGCAACTTGCGATCGTATCCCGGAAGACGCATCAGGTAGTACGTGCGCCAGAGAAACCAAGCGGGAAATCCCGTCAAGACGCGATTGCCGGGCAGTTGCGCAACCGCTTTATGCGCTCCCAAGGACGCCATCATGCCAAGCGCTGAAAACCTGAAGGGTTTCGTAGGCCTGCCTCGCAGGGCGGCGACGATATTGTCGGCCAGCACCGGCCCTTCGCGAATCGCGTGCTGCGCGGTGGGTGGATAGTAGCCGCCGCTTCCGTCGGCTATCGCCGCGCAGTCGCCGGCTGCCCAAACGTTTGGGAAACCTTGCACCTGCAAGTCTTCCTCGACGATGACCGTTCCGCGCTCTGTTTTGGGGAGCGCGCTCGCCGCGACGAGCGGGGTCGGTTTGACGCCGGCACTCCAGACGATCGTCGCCGTTTCGATGCGACGACCGCTGTGCAACAGCAAGCCATCCTCGTCGGCTCGCTCGACGCCGTCACCTGCGACGATGTGCACGCCCCGCGAAACGAGCGCGCGCTGCGCGTATGCGCCCATTCGTGGCGGAAGTCCCGGAAGTAGCGTGGAGCCGGCTTCGAGCAACCACATCCGAACATCCTCGAGCGCGATGTTCCGATAGAAGCGCAGGACATCGCGGAATAAGTCCACGATCTCACCCGCCGCTTCCACGCCGGTAAAGCCACCGCCGACGACGGCGATCGTGAGAAGGCGCCTTCGGGAATCCGCGTCTTCCGTGGAGTTTGCCAGCTCGAGCAGCCAGACGAGCCGGTTGCGCAGAATGGCGGCGTCTTCGAGCGTCTTGAGCGCGAAAGAACGCTCGGCCACGCCCGGCAGGCCAAAAGTCGACGTGGCCGAGCCGAGCGCGAGCACGAGGTGGTCGTAACAAATCGTTTCGCTGACGCCGGTGAGCGTGTGGGTGAACGTGACGGAACGACGCTCCACGTCGAGCGCCTCCACGTCGGCAAGGACGAAGTCTGTAAATCGCAGTTGGGAGCGGATCGGCGTGACGACGTGCCGCACGTCGATCGCACCGGAACAGACTTCCGGAAGCATCGGCGTGAAGAGGCTGAAGTTTTCGCGTCCGATGAGAATCAACTCGGCTTCCCCGGGATGCAGCCGGTGCTCGAGCCGTGATGCCGCGGCGATGCCGGCGAAGCCGCCGCCGAGGATGACGATGCGCGGCGTCGTACCGCTCACGTCGTGCCACCAAACTCGGAAGAACGACCGCCAGAGAATACGTCAGGGACCGGCAAGAGGAAGGCCGCCGGCGGCATCGGCGTCATCGCGACCGCACTCGCTGCGGTCGTTGCGAAGTTCGCAGCCGTCGCCAAGCTCTTTGCCGCGAGTTGGACGATCGTCTTGACGCTCTGGCTCTACGCCGCAGCATTCGGCTGGCGTTTCGGAGTAATTCTGGTCTTGCTCATTCTAGCGCACGAACTCGGGCATTACGCCGCATTTCGTGCTTACGGGCTGCCCGTCCGCTTACCGGTTTTCGTGCCGTTCTTGGGTGCGTTTACCACCGGCGCCGCTCCTCGCGATCCCGAACATTCCGCCTACATCGCGCTGGCAGGTCCTCTGGTTGGTCTGGGATTGAGCGCAGCATGCTACGCGCTGGGCGTGGCGACGCGCGATCATCTCTGGCTCGTCGCTGCCGCAACGGGAGCTTTTCTCAATCTTTTCAACATGATTCCGGTTCCACCGTTCGACGGCGGACGTGTCGTTCTGTCAGCGCGCGCGATTCGTTCTTTTTCGCGTTACACCGCTTACGCGTGGTACGTTGCGGTAGCCGTGGGCCTCGTCCTCACGACGTGGCAATCTTACGCCGCGCTTGGCCGCCTCTAGCCTGCTAGACCGCCTCCAGAATCATCGAGATTCCTTGGCCCACGCCGATGCACATCGTGCAAAGGGCGCGTCTCGCTTTCCCGTTCGCAATTTCGATCGATGCGGTGAGCGCGATCCGAGCGCCGCTCATTCCGAGCGGGTGGCCGAGCGCGATCGCTCCTCCGTTTGGATTCACGTGCGACGCATCGTCGGGAAGGCCAAGCTGTCGCAGAGACGCGAGCGCCTGCGAGGCAAACGCTTCGTTCAACTCGATGAGATCGAAATCGCCGATCGCTCCTTTCGCGTGAGCGAGCAACTTGCGCGTCGCCGCAACCGGACCCATGCCCATGATGCGCGGCTCGACACCGGCAACCGCCGAGGCGACGATGCGGGCGCGCGGCTTCAAGCCGTGACGCGCGACGGCCTTGCCGGAAGCGACGATCAGCGCCGCCGCACCGTCGTTGATACCGGAGGAATTACCGGCAGTGACGGTACCGCCTTTGCGGAACGGCGTCGGAAGTTTGGCGAGGATTTCCAACGACGTGTCCGCGCGAGGATGCTCGTCACGCTCGACGATGACCGTCGCCTTCTTCTGCGCGACCGGTACGGCGACGATCTCCTGCCCCATACGTCCCGATTCGATTGCCGCCACCGCGCGCCGATGCGAGCGTAACGCAAACGCGTCTTGGTCCTCGCGGTCGACGCGAAATTCGTGCGCTACATTCTCGCCGGTCTCCGGCATGCTGTCGATGCCGTACTGCTGCTTCAAGAGCGGATTGACGAAACGCCAGCCGATCGTCGTGTCGTAGACGGCATTCTCCCGCGAGAAGGCGGTCGAGGATTTGGGCATGACGAATGGCGCGCGGCTCATGCTCTCGACGCCGCCTGCGATGGCGATCTCGATTTCGCCGGCCGCAATCGCTCTTGCGACGATCGCGATCGCATCCATGCCGGAACCGCAGAGACGGTTGACGGTCGAACCCGGCACGCTGGGCGGCAATCCGGCAAGCAGCGACGCCATCCGCGCGACGTTGCGGTTGTCTTCGCCGGCTTGATTCGCGCAGCCGAGATAGACGTCGTCGAGCACCGCCCAATCGACGCCGGGGTTGCGCTCGATGAGGGCTCGAATCGGAATTGCGGCGAGATCGTCGGTGCGCACGCTCGATAGAACGCCGCCGTATCGGCCGATTGGCGTGCGGACGCCGTCGCAGAGAAAAGCCGCGCGCCCCCACGCTAGCTCCATCGCGTGGGACCCCACGTTACTCGACAATAGAGCCTCGTACGGATGTGGAGTGACCGCGGAAGATCGCAACGAGTCGCCCGCCGTCCGTCGTAACCATCACATCGTAAATGCCGAAACGGCCGCCCAAGTTCGTTTCGCGTGCCTCGGCGACGAGCAACTCTCCCTCCTGCGCCGGAGTGACGAACGTTATCGAGCAGTGTTGTGCGACGGAGCGGACGTTGCGCGAGTTGCAGGCGAAGGCAAAGGCCGAATCCGCCAAACTGAAGACCGCGCCGCCGTGGGCGGTCTGATGACCGTTGATCATCTCGCCGCGCAGCCGCATCGAGACCCGCGCATAACCAGGCGCGACGTCTTCTACGCGCATGCCCATTGCCTGTGAGGCACGGTCCTGCGCGAACATTGCACCTGCGCAGCGTTGGGCGAGCTCCAAGTCCTTGCTCACCTAGGTTCCCTTGAACGAAGGTTCGCGCTTCTGCTTGAATGCCTCGACGCCTTCGCGAAAATCGTGCGTCCCGCCGAGCATTCTCTGAAGATCGCGCTCGCGTTCGAGTTGTGTCTCGATATCGCTCCTCCACGAGGCCGCAAAGGCGGCCTTGATTGCGCCCAGACTCTTTGTCGGTGCCGAGGCGAGCATCTGCGAGAGGCGCTCGCACTCGGCATCGAGATCCGCGTCGGCTACGACGCTCCAGATCGCTCCCCAGTCGCAGGCCTGCTTTGCGCTGAACGGCGTCCCAAGCATTGCAAGCGCGGTGGCGCGAGCGTGCCCGACGAGACGTGGCAGCATCCACGTGCCACCCGAATCCGGCAACAGCCCGATTCGGCTGAACGACTCGATGAACTGAGCAGATGATCCGGCAACGACGATATCGCAGGCGAACGCGAGATTCGCTCCCGCACCGGCAGCAACGCCGTTGACGCGTGCAAGCACCGGCTTTTCCAGGCTGCGTATCGCGCGCACCAGCGGATTGTAGTGCCGTTCGATCCACTCGCCGAGATCGCTTCCCGGGCCTACGCCGTCTTCGCCGAGATCCTGCCCGACGCAAAACGCGCGGCCGGCGCCGGTCAAGAGCACGGCGCGTACATGCGAATCGGTAGCCGCACCCTCGAAGATGTTACGCGACGTTCCGAGCATCTCGCTCGTGAGCGCGTTGAGTTTCTCGGGCCGGTTCAATGTCACGCGCAGCACGCCCGCATCGCAGGTTCTTAGCAGCTGCCCGCTCATATCAGGAGCGCCGAAATCGCATCGACATCGAGCTCGACGTTCTCGGTAACAGGATGGCTCTGACACATCAGCCTGACCCCGCTACGAATCTCATAATCTTCCAGGGCAAAGTGCACGTCCATGTCGACCTCGCCGCCGACGAGTTGTGCCCGGCATGACGAGCAGATGCCGCTCTTACACGAGTAGGGCAGGTCGATACCGCTGCGCAGCCCAGCTTCGAGGATGGATTCACGGCCTTTGTGTACCTCAAAACTGTGCACCGCACCGTCGAGTTTGACGCTTACGCGGCTAGTTTCGTCGTGTCGCACCTGCGATCGCTGCGGTCGCACCGCTCGGCGTTGTCCGTTCGTCGTAAAGCGTTCGACCGTGACGTGCTTTCGATCGAAGCCTCGGTCGCGTAGCGCCAGAACCACGCTTTCCATCATCGACTCCGGGCCGCAGAGATACACGTGATCGACGTCGTCGAGTTCGATCCACGTCTGCGTCAATTGCCGCGTTCGCTCGCGATCGATACGACCGTTGAAGAGGTCGATCTCCTGCTTCTCGCGGCTCGTTACGAAGATGACCGCAAAGCGGCCGATGTAGCGATCCTTGAGACGCAGCAACTCTTCTCGAAACATCGTCGAAGAAGAAGACCGGTTTCCGTACACGAGCGTGAAGCGGCTCTGCAGCTCGATTCCTAGCGTCGTCTCGATCAACGAGATCACCGGCGTGATGCCGCTGCCGGCGGCAAACGCCAAGTAGTGGCGACCCTGGGACGGATCGAGGGGCAGGAAGAAGCGTCCTTCAGGCGGCGAGACGTCGAGCTTCATGCCCGGCGCCAACGTTGCATGCGCCCATCCCGAAAAGACGCCATCATCGAGGCGCTTGATCGCGACGCGCAACCTGCCGCTCGTCGGACTGGAACAGATCGAATACGAGCGTCGCTCCTCGTTCCCGTCGACCAGCGCGCGCAACGTCAGATACTGCCCTTGTGTGTACGCAAATTTCTCACGAAACGGCTCGGGAACCCCGAATTCGACGACGATGGCATCGCGCGTCTCCTTACGCACATCGTGAATCGGCAGGGGATAAAATTTCACGCCTTGTCATCTCCAGTGCAACATGAACCATGACGGCCCACCCATGAGCGCATGAAAATGGGCCTTGTCATCCCGAGCACACCATGGCCCCTGCGGGGCCACCTACGACAGATGGAGCTCGCTTCCGGTGTCCTTCGGACTCGGAATTTCCACATCAGCATGTCGAGGGAATCGCATCGTGTCATCCCGAGCGCGGGAGCTGCGTCAGCAGCGACCGACGTCGAGGGAAGCGGATCCCAACGAATGCGCGATACGAATCGGTTGGCCGCGCTACGGCGCGGCTTTCCTTCGGCAGATGAGGCACGTGCAGTGCGCAGAGGCGCCTCCCTCGACGTCGCTCCGTGCTCGCGCACGTCACTCACTCGGTATGACAAGAGCACCGCCCCCGACGCTGCTCTGAAGCCTCGCTCCCAGCATCGCCCGACTGACATTTTCATATCAGCAGAGTCTGTCCTGAGCGGGCTGCGCAGCAGCGCAGTCGAAGGGTCGAGGGGAGTTCCTCTAAGCATTGCTTGTATCATTTGTCAAATAGGCTTCACGTATTCGAACGGCTCGAGGCAGGCGTCGCAGCGGTAGAGCGCCTTGCACGGCGTCGATCCGAAGTGTGCCATCTCGCGCGTATGCGTCGAGTCGCAGAGCGGGCAGGGCACGGTATCCCCGGGAGGTACGATCCCGGCTTCGCTAAGACGCGCGCGCCCTCGCTTCGTGATCCAGTCGGTGGTCCAAGCCGGTGAGAGTTGCGTGATAATTCGTGCGTTCTCCACGCCATGCGCCCGGAGCATGCGCTCGACATCGTCGCGGATCAGCTGCGTCGCGGGACACCCAGAGTACGTCGGTGTCAGCACGACCTCCAGCATATCGCCGTCATACCGAACATCACGAACGATTCCGAGGTCGGTAATGGAGACGACAGGGATTTCAGGATCGCGCACGTGTTCGAGTAGGTCCAAGATTCGAGCGATGCTCACCATACCGCCTCCGGGATCGAGCGTGGCAAGACTTGCATCTCGGCGAGCAGGTAGCCGAGCGCCTCGGTATGCACGCCTTGTTTGCCGCCGTGCTGCATCCACGAATCCCCAGGAACGTCGAGCGTCGCGGTGGCGAGCGCAAGTCGCGCGCGCTCGAGCCACGGCTCGCGCACCCTTTCGGGATCGAATCCGATTCCTTGCCGCGCCATCTCGACATCGACGTCGTCGCCCATGAACAGCTCGCCCGTGTACGGCCACAGTTCGCTTGCGGCACGTTGCGCTCGCGCATGACTCTCTTCCGTTCCGTCGCCGAGGCGGACGAGCCAGTCCTCGCTGCGTCGCAGATGATATGCTGTCTCCTTGCGCGACTTTTCGGCGATCGCCGCTATGCGCCGGTCGAGCGACTGCGTGAGATTCCCGAGCGCAAGATAGGACCAGAGGTCGTAGAAGTAGCCACGAACCGTCGTTGATGCAAAATCTCCGTTGGGCCGCTCGACGAGCAGCACGTTGCGGAACTCGCTCGCGTCGCGATGAAACGCCAGACGGTCCTCGTCGCGGCCTGCACCCTCGAGTTCGCCGGCATAACCGAGCCACAGGCGTGCTTGGCCGAAGAGGTCGAGTGAGACGTTCGCGATCGCGACGTCCTCCTCCATGATCGGCGAATGGGCGACGAGACCGGAGAGCTGTTGCGCCAGCACGAGCGCACTGTCGCCGAAACGCAGCACGTATTCGACGTGCGAGCTCACAGGTGTTTTACGCCCTCGGGTACGTGATAGGACGTCGGAAAACGGTATGTCTTGTCTTCGGACGGTCCGAAGAACTCGTCGCTCTCTTGCGGATCGGTGGCGTGAACGTTTTCCGATTTGACGACCCAAATGCTGACGCCCTCGTTGCGGCGCGTGTAGAGGTCGCGCGCGTGCTCGAGTGCCATCCGGGCATCGGCCGCGTGCAGGCTGCCGACATGTTTGTGCGCGAGACCCGCCTCGCTGCGTACGAACACTTCCCATTGCGGCCACTGATTCTTCATGCAACCGCTCCTCGTTCTGCTTGTTTGCGAGCGTATGCTGCAGCGGCTTCACGTACCCAAGCACCTTCCTCCCACGCATCGATGCGTGCCTGCAGACGATCTTTGTTGCACGGGCCATCTCCGCGAATCACTCGGTAGAACTCCTCCCAGTCGATCGGTCCGAACTCGTAATGTTGCGTCCGCTCGTTCCACCGCAACTGCTCGTCGGGAATCTTCAAGCCCAACCGCTCCGCTTGCGGAACGGTTTGATCGATGAACTTCTGACGGAGCTCGTCGTTGGTAAAGATCTTGATCTTCCATTTTAGCGACTGCCTGTTATGCGTCGACTCAGCATCGGGCGGCCCGAACATCATGACTGCGGGCCACCACCAGCGATCGAGCGCGTCTTGAGCCATCGCGTGCTGTGCGGGCGTACCGTGCGCGAGCTTCCACATGATGTCGAAGCCCTGGCGCTGGTGGAAGCTCTCTTCCTTGCAGATGCGTACCATGCCGCGCGCGTAGGGCCCGTAGGAACAACGCGTGAGCGGAATTTGGTTGATGATCGCCGCTCCGTCGACGAGCCAGCCGATAGCGCCCACGTCGGCCCACGTCAGCGTCGCGTAATTGAAAATGCTCGAATACTTCGCCTTTCCCGCGTGAAGCGCGGCGATCATATCGTCGCGCGGTGTACCCAGCGTCTCGGCGGCACTATACAGATACAGCCCGTGCCCGGCCTCATCTTGCACTTTCGCGAGCAGGATGACCTTCCGTTGCAGCGATGGAGCACGCGTGATCCAGTTTCCCTCGGGCAGCATTCCTACGATTTCGGAATGCGCGTGCTGCGAAATCTGCCGCACGAGGGTCTTGCGATAGGGCTCGGGCATCCAATCCGGCGGCTCGATCTTCACCCCTCGTTCCAAACGTCTCTCGAACGCGCGCTCGCGCTCGTCGCTCGCGTTCGGTTGACCGTCGATGCCGTCACTCATTTGGGTGTACACGTATGCAGTGCTCCTATGCGCTTCGCTTTTGAATGGCCTCGCACGGTGCGCTCGGCCCGGCGCTGCGCTTCACTTCGGCCACTTCGTGCCCTCAACTTCGCTGCGCGCCCCCACGCGTGCCGCCGCGTGGGCCCCCACTCCCCGCTTGAATGGCCTCGCGAAGTACCGGTACATGCTCTGTAGTCGCGTTCATCGTGAGCAGATCGTATTGGGCAACGACTGCATCGTTCTGGTTGAAGAGCGTTACCGACCACCGAACTTCGCCATATTCGGGTTTGCGCGGCCGCTTTTCTTTTACGACCAGCCGCACCCGCAGCGTGTCACCGGGATAGACCGGCTTGAGGAAGCGCAAATCATCGAGCCCGTAGTTTGCCAGAACGGGGCCGAGTTCGGGTTTGACGAAAAGTCCGGCGGCAAACGCGAGGAGCAGGTATCCATGTGCGACGCGTCCCTCGAAGAAGGGGCTCGCCTTCGCCGCCGCCTCGTTCATGTGCGCGTAGAATTCGTCGCCGGTGAGTGCCGCGAAGCGCTCGATGTCCTCCAGCGTGATCTCGCGCCCGCCCGTACGGAACGTTTCTCCAATGGTAAGCGCGTCGTACGGAACTTCGAATGGATGGCGGGCGGACGGCGTTTCGGCTGCCCCAGGATTCCACTGGCCGGTGACCGTCGCAAGCCGCGATGGTGAACCTTGCACTGCCGTGCGCTGCATATAGTGGAAAACGCCGCGAATGCCGCCCATCTCCTCGCCCCCGCCTGCTCGGCCGGGACCGCCGTGGACCAGCGGCGCGAGCGGCGATCCGTGTCCCGTTTGCTCCTTGGCGCAATCGCGATCGACCACCAGGATTCGCCCATGAAACGCCGCGATACCACGTACGATCTCGTCGACTGCGTTCGCGTCGTAACTGAAGACCGATGCGACGAGGCTCCCTTCGCCGCGGTTTGCAATCGCAACCGCCTGCGCGATTCCATCGTACGGCATGAGCGTCGTGACCGGCCCGAAGGCCTCGACACGGTGCACGTCCTTGGCTGCGAGCGGTGCATCGCAGCGCAGCACGATCGGTGAAATGAACGCACCGTTCCCGGTGTTCCCTCCAACCGTTCGAACGTGGAAAGGATCCCCGTAAACGATTGCGGCCTCTTTCGCGAGATGGGCGACGTTTGCACGAACCTCCTCCCGCTGTCCAAGACTGATGAGCGCACCCATCGTGACACCTTCTTCCCGCGGATCCCCGATGACGACTTCCCCGAGCCGTCCGGAGACGGCTCGCTGCACGTCGTCAATTATCGCGCGCGGTGCGAGCGCGCGCCGAATGCACGTGCACCGTTGCCCTGTCTTGGCGGTCAGCTCACGCACCACTTCCTTCACGAACAGATCGAACTCGGGCGAGCCCGGACCGGCATCCGGTCCAAGGATCGCTGCATTGAGCGAATCCTGCTCGGCGATGAAGCGCACCGCATTCTCGCGAATCGCCGGGATCGCTTGCAGTTGCAGCGATGTGCTCCGAGAGCCGGTGAACGAGACGAGATCCTGGCCCGTCAAACGCTCGAGCGTATCGCCCAGGCTGCCGGCGACGAATTGGAGACTGCCCGCGGGGAAAATGCCGGAGCGAACGATCTCCTCAAAGACCGCATGAGCGACATACGCGGATTGCGTCGCCGGTTTGACGACGAGCGGAACGCCGGCGATGATCGACGGAGCTAGCTTCTCGAGCATTCCCCAGCACGGAAAGTTGAAGGCGTTGATGTGGATCGCAACGCCTTGCAGCGAAGTAAGAATATGTCGTCCGGCGAACGTGCCGCCCCTTGAAAGCGGTTCGATCGGCCCGTCGAGCGCAATGCGTGCATTCGGCAGCTCGCACCTGGCTTTCGATGCAAACGAAAAGAGGGTCAGGATCCCGCCGTCGATATCGAAGAAGCAATCCTTCTGCGTCGCCCCCGTATCGTACGATAGCTCGCAGAACGGATGCTTGCGATCCGAAAGATGCAAGGCGAGGCGTTTGATCATGTCGGCGCGATCGTGCAACGTTAGCTCGCGCAACGCCGGTCCACCGACACGTCGCGCGTACTCGAGCGCCGCACCGAAGTCGACCCCGGAACTCGAAACTTGCGCGACGGCGCGGCCGTCAACGGCCGAACGCACGTCGACGAATCCGTCCTTCGCCTCGAACCAGTCGCCGCAGATATAACTGCGAAGCTTCATCTCAACACGCCTTCAGCATTTCCCCTACCACATGGTAGGCAACTTACTATTTTACCGCCCCGCCCACCTCGGGCAACATCTGCATGGTCACCTCGGCAACGCGAGCGATGATCGCTTGCAGGCGCTCGCGTGCCCAACCGCTCTTCGCGGCCGGCTCTTCCAAAACCGCAAAGAGAGTTCGCAGCGCCCTTCGAGCCCATGCGCCAAGAGCGCCTCCTTGCCGGAAGCGCGATGGTAGGTGTGCGGCTTTGGTGATGCCGGTCGCCTTTGCAATCTCGTCCATCGAGGTTGCGTCGTAGCCACGTCGCGCACAAAGCACGAACGCCACGTCGGCGAGCGAATCGAGGTCGTACGGTTGGGTTCGGGTGCGCACGGTTGCAGTATCCGCATAGGGACGTGGCGACCCCTCTGGGAAATGGCATCCGCAATGGCAGCGAAGGCCCGGCTCCGATCGGAGGCTCTCCCGAACGACCAGTTGATAACGCTCCTCCGAAATATGCTGCTGCAACGGGCAGTAGACACGCGCGGATTTCAGCTCAACCGCCAGGGCAAAGTGGCGATCGCAATGGGTTCCGAAGGACACGAGGCGGTCCAGGCCGGCGCAGGCATGGCCTTCGTGCGTGGCAGGGACTTGCTCTACTCGTACTACCGCAACACCGGAATACTGCTGGCTTGCGGCTTCGAGCTTGCGGGGATCTTTCGTTCGCAATTCGCGCGCGCCACCGACACCACTGCTGGGCGTTCCATCATCAACCACGTAACCGACAGAGCCAAAGGCATCGCGTCCATTTCGTCGATCATCGCTTCGCAATGCACGCATGCAGTCGGTGCCGCCTACGCGCTCAGATACCGCGGTGAGAAAGATCGCGCCGTGCTCTGCACCTTCGGCGACGGCGCCACGAGCGAGGGCGAATGGCACGAGGCGATCAATTTCGCGGCGATCCATACAGTGCCGGTTGTCTTGCTCTGCGAGAACAATCAATGGGCCATCTCGACGCCGCTGGATAGGCAGATGCGCAATCCCAACGTCGCCGAACGTGCGGCATCCTACGGTCTCCAAGGCGTCTGCGTCGACGGTTTCGACCCCGTTGCCGTCTATCAAGCGGTGCGCCGCGCGCGGGCGAAAGCCGTTTCAGGCGGTGGACCGACGCTGATCGAAGCGAAATGCTATCGATTTCTCTCGCACACGACCGACGACGACGAACGCACCTATCGCACCCGAGAAGAGGTCGCCAAGCAGCGCGAGAACGATCCGGTTCCCCGCTTCGAGCGACGGCTCGTCGAAGGCGGCGTGCTCAGCGCCGAACGAATCGAAGCGATGCGCAAACAAGTGACGCAGCTCGTCAACGAGACGACGGATGCGGTAGAGCGAGAGCCTTTCCCTTCTCCGGAATCGCTCTATACGAACGTCTACGCCGGCCCCACCGATCCTTGGGCGGGATAGCGCGCGTTCGCCCAAGCCGTCTCGGAAACGCTCCGCTCGGTGGACGAGCGGGGGGTGTTCTATCGGAGAACCTGTACCTTTGGGGACTTCGCGGGATGCGAACTTCAAAACTTCGTTCTTGCAAGAAAGTGCCGTAGCGCGAGCGAGACAGGAGGGCGAACGAGCAGCTGTTCGACGATAGAACGGCCCCGAGCTATATATCGACGTTCATGAAGTTGTCGAACGGTGTTACCTGGTTGGGATGAAAGTTCTTCAAATCTTTGTTGTAGATGTAGATGTCCTGACGGATGAGCGTGACGATCGTCGGAGTGTCTTTCGCTAACTGCCTGAATAGGATTGCGTCATCGGCGTTGCGCTGCGCTTGGTCGTAGTGGGAGTAGAGGTTGTGCATCGCAGCATTCGCTACGGGATCGCACCACCGTAGATCGTTCTGTCCGTTCGGCGGTATCTCGTCGCAGGCGTAGATGAAGGAGAAGTCGCCGATCGGGTCGTCTCCCCAGGCGAAGAATACCACATCCCACTTGCCGCCGTAGATGATGCCGCCGTTTTGGAGCGTGTTGAAGAGCTGCGGCGCTTCGTAGCGGTGAATCGTCATCGCGACGCCGATCTCCCTCCACCAGTTTTGAATGAGCGCAAGCTGCTTGTCGGCATCGGGCGTTCCGGCCGATGCAGCGACGTCGAGATCGAGCCTAACGCCGTTCTTCGCGCGGATGCCGTCGGGTCCGCGTTTCCAACCATCTGCATCGAGGATTCGGTTCGCCCGGGCGATGTCAAACGGCACGAGCTTGATGCTCGGATCAAAGTAGGGGGCAGCCGGCGATGCCGGTTCTTCCTCAAGCGTACCAGCTCCGTACGCAATTTTCTTCAGAAGCTCGGTGCGATTCGTCGCCAATTCGAGCGCGTGTCGCACGACTGGATCGCTCATCGCGGGACGCGTGACGTTGAAGTCGATGTGATTGTAGATGTAACCCGGCTGGCGAAGATAGGTGAAATCACTGCCCAGTTCGGCGAAGCGTGCGAAGTAGTTTCCTCCAACCGGATACCATAAGTCGAGTGCATGCGATTGAAGGTCAGTGAATATCGTGTCGCGGTCGGTGATGATTTCGAAGATCACCTGCTTCAGTTTCGGCTGTCCGCGGAAGTAGTACGGGTTTCGCACCATGATGACGTTCTGACCCCGGTTCCAGGCCTTATACA
>JAKAPO010000007.1:0-8724 GCA_021807065.1 bacterium | reverse complement strand
AGATTGTCCACGATCAGGAACTTCTTGCCGGAGGCCCCTTTGATCAGCCGCCGCAGGAAGTCGATGAACGGTCCCGCGCCCACCGGCAACCCGTTGAATGGAACGTTGTTGAAATTCGGATACTTGGCAAGGATATGTTTTGGCAGAATCGATGGATTAGCTCCGGCGCTCGAAAAAAACGTTACCACGAACGGTGAGTACGGCTTCGAGAGGTGCAGAACGACCGTGTATTTGTCTGGCTCGTCGATACTCTTGATCAGATCCCAGCCGGTTCTGCTCACGACGTCGTTCGCCGGGTTCAAGATTGCATGAATCGACCAGACGACGTCGTCTGCGTTCAGCGGCGCACCGTCGGACCATCGCACTCCATGGCGAAGATGGTAGGTGATCGTGAGGCCGTCCGGACTGACCCCACCGTTGGCTTTCGACGGCACCTCGGTGGCGATCTCGGGAATCGGCCGGTTATGAACGTCCCATTTGACGAGCCAGGCTGCGGTGAGGGAGGACATGAGGCCGAGCGTCGTCTGCTGGCCGAGGGCAGGATTGAGCGTGTTGACGTCTTCCCCCGTCGCGTAGCGCAGCACGTGCGGCATCGTCCACGAGTTGATTTCCCCTAAGGCCGTGCTCGTCGTGCTTACGCGCGTGCAGCCGGAAACGGCAAAAAGCAGTAGACCTATGCCGAACGCAAATCGCCTCATGGGAGACGGTTTATAGGTGCAGGTCGCTGAGGCCTGTGGCGTAGAGATACGTCTGCTCGGCGAGCCGTACGCCGTAGAGCGCGGCGATGTAGTCGCTCTGCGCCGTCGCGAGGTTCGCCTCCGCCGTAACCAAATCGAGGATCGTGTTCACGCCGACGCGGTACGAAGCTTGAGCGGCCTGCATGCTCACCTCCGCGCTGGAAAGCTCCGATTTCGCCTGAACGAATACGGCGCGAGCGGAGATCAGCTGCGCGAGCGCAGAGCGTACGTCGGATTCCACCGTTAGATGCAACTGGCTGAGCGCGGCGTTGGCCTGATCCAACGTGTACCTTGCAACCTCGACGTTGTACCACGTGATACCCTGATCGTAAATGGGAATGGTTATGGTCGCGCCGAGCGTTCTCGACTGTACCCATTGGCCGTTGGTTCCCCCCGGAGGCGGAATCGCCGGGAATTGCCGCTGATCGCCCTGGCTCCACTGAGCGTTTACGGTCGGCACGCGCGCTAGCTCCGCATAGCGAAGATTCGACCGATCCGCATCCACCGTATACTGCGCGGCGAGGTAATCGGGACGCATGAGCAACGCCTGGGCGAGCGACTTTGCGTAGGTGGGGGTCTGCGTGTACGTATCGGGACCGAGTGCCTTAGGTACGATCTTGGTGTCGGGATCGAGACCCATCAGCGTGGCGAACGCCGACTGCGCCGAGATGAGCGCTCCCTGCGCCGTGATCAGCGTGCCTCGCGCCTTCGCAGTCTGATACTCGGCCTGCGCGAGGTTCGAGCGAGCGGCGACGCCATTGCGGATCTGCGCGCGCACCGAGTCTTCTGCGGTGGTAAACTCCCGAACCAGCTGGGCATCCGCGTTGACGAGCGCCTGATCTTCCAAGACGACGTAATACCCTTGCGCAACGTCGTACCCAAGCGTGTCGAGCTGGCGCAGCAGCGTGCCGCGTCCGGAGAGTGTACTTTCTTTCGCCGCCTTGATCGCGGCAATCACGCGGCCTCCGTCGAAAATCAACTGCGACACGGTATAGCCGGCGCTCTCCGTCGTGAGGATGCGCCTCGAGAAACCGAGCGCCCCGGAACTGAATCCGCCGTAACTCTTCTGCCAGGTTCCGTCCGCGCTGATCGCCGGGAACAGCGCCTGCTGTTCCGCTGTGTAGCGCGCTCGCAATTCATTGTAGACCGCGCGCTCCGAAGCGAACGTAGGTGAGATCGCAACGGCGATGTCGATTGCCTGCGAGACCGTAACTTTCGTCGGTATCCCCGGATGCGGTACGAGCAGCTCGATGTCAGGCGCCGGCGTGCCGTACGCGGGATAGGGAAGGGGAGACAGCGACGGTTGCGCTTGCGGCACCGGCGTTGGAACGGGAATAGGCGGGTAGCTCTGCGCTCGCACCACCGTGGGCGCCAGTGCAAACGCAACAACCGCTACACATAAACTCAGACGTGGCGTCATCGCGTCACGCTCGCGCTTGCGACCGCAACGAGGCTGCCATCGTGCAACGCGTCGGGCCGTGTCGTGATCACGACCGTTCCGGGACCGATCTTCGGACTGAAGACTTCCGAGAGCGTATCCGTTTGAATGCCGACTCGCACCGGGACCGCAACCGCGTGACCGTTTTGCACGCTGTAAACGACCGCACCGGTGTCTCCTTGGGCAACCGCCGAACGCGGAACGACGACCGTGTTCCTGTGCAGCGCCTTCGTCACGGTAACCGTCACCAGCATGCCTCCTCGCAGGATGCCACCGGGGTTCGGCAGTGTCATCCGGGCAAGATACGAGAGCGTACCCGCCGTGGGAACCGCATTAACCGTAGCGATGGTGCCGTGGAAGGTGCGTCCGGGGAGCGAGTCGGTAACGAACGACACCACCTTGCTCGGCGTGACGTACTCGAGTTCCTGATCGGGGACATTGACGTTGATCCAAACGGTGTTCACCCGTGAAATCGCCAGTACCGGGGTCGCGGGACCGGCTTGAGATCCCGGATCCATGAACCGCTGCGTGATCACTCCGTCGTACGGCGCATAGAGATAGGTTTGCGAGATCTCGGTTTCGAGAAGACGTTCCTGAGCGAGCGCGCTCTGCGCCGCAGCGAGCGAAGCCTTGACGTTCTCTCCCGCAACCACATTATTACGAATGCCGATCGAGGCATTCTCGTAGGCACCCTGCGCCTGCACGTAGGCCGCACGCGCCGCCTCAAGAGCCGATTGCGAGACGTAGCCCTGGCGGTACAGATTGCTATCCTGTTGATAGGTGAGCCGCGCATTGGCGAGTGCAGCCTTGGTCGCCGACAGCGCGTTCGTGTTCTGCGTCTGCTGGACCGGTAGACCAACGACGGCTCCTCGCGCGCTCGCCGAAGCCTGCTGGTAGGTTGCCTGCGCCTGTGCCAGCTGCGCTCGCAAGAGCGAATCATCTATTCGCGCCAATAGCTGCCCGCGAGCGACGCGATCTCCGACGTTCGCGTAGATGCCGGTGATGGGACCACTCTGCTGAAATGCCAGCGACGACTGCTCGAGCGGCGCCACTTGACCGTCGAGGGTGAGATACGTCGCGATGTTTTGGCGCTTTGCGGTCGCGACGTCAACGTCAAGAGGTGGCTGCCCCACGTGCCGCGTCCCGCGGTTGCACGCGGCCATGGCGAGCAAGAGCGCGGCCGCGGCCAAACGCTGAAACTGCATATGTTCCGTTACCTTTCGGGGCCCCCGGATGATTCGCTGTACTAACACTGTGCCTGCGGTTCTGAGAAAACGCTGAGGAGGCGGTAAGGGTTGCGTCGTATGCACCCAAGCGGATGACCGCGAAACTCGCCACGGGGCGTTCGCACAGCTTGCAGAGCCGCGTCGAAGAATGGATGACGGCGGACAGGACTGGGAATACGGGGGTCGAGGTCCTCTCGACCGCGATCCTGGTTCAGTTGATCGAGCAGGCCGCTATCGATTGCCTAGCTCCATTTTTGGAGAAAGGGCGGGTTAGCCTCGGAACCCACGTCGATCTGGAGCACCGAAAGCCGGTCCCCGTCGGCTTCATCGTACGGATCGAGGTCGAGATCGTAACCATCGACGGTCCCCGGGTGACCTTCGCCGTCCAAGTCTTCGACGAGCAGGAAGCGGTCGCAGAGGGAAGCCACGAACGCTACCTCATGGAGCGCACCAAGTTCCTGGCGAAGCTCCAGGAGAAGCTCGAGTAAGCGAGGGGAACCTAGGCTGCCGAAGCCTCAAAAGGCTTAACCTGCCACGCATTGCAGGGGGGCTAATCAAGCCCCCGAAGTCAGGGGATTGGACTGCCCGCGGGGTGGGCGTCCTTACTCGTCATCCTAGGAGGAAGCTTTGAAGCGACTGAGCATCGGAGTCCTGACCGCTCTGCTAGCAGCGGGTCTCGGACTCAACGCCGTCGCCTCGCCGTCTGCCCACGGATCACATGGAAACATTGGACCCAATGTGACCGCTCAGACGACGATGGCGCCGCCACCGCCCAACTTCGGCTCTCCGCCGTCGGGGCAAATCCCTATCCTGTATAACGACCACCACGTCTACACCAAGCCCGACGTTCTCAGGCACGACCGCGTACTCGCCGCGCTGGTCCGCGGCAATACGATCCTCATCCCGTTGCGCTCCATGTTCGAGCAGATGGGGGCGACCGTATCCTACAACGCGGCCACCAAGACCGTCACCGTCAGCAAAGCCGGGGCCGAGGTCAAAGTCACCGTCGGCAAACCGGAGGTCGTTATCAACGGCGAGACCCGTCCCTTGGACGTACCACCGATCATCTATCACGGCATCGTTCTCGTTCCCGTTCGCGTGATCTCCGAAGGCATGGGTGCCTACGTACAGTGGGTGCAGGACCGGCATATCGTCGTCGTGCGCTATATCGTCGCGACGCCGCCGCCGCCGCCATCGCCCCCGCCGCCTCCGCTGACGCCGGCACCGGTGCCGACGCCGAGTTGGACGTGGAACGGCCTATACATGGGCCTGAACGCCGGCGGTATCGTCAACCACGATCCGGGTTTCATGGTCTGCGAAAACAAGCTCGGCGCCCGTTACGCGCGCGGTTGCCCCTATCCGGCATATGGTCAGATGAACGCAGCCGGATTCATGGGCGGTGCGCAACTCGGCTACAATTTCCAAGCCGGCGGGTTTGTGATCGGACCGGAGTTCGGTTACGACGGCACGACGCTGACCGGCAACGTGAACTTCAACGGTACCGTCGTCTGTCGCGGCGTACCGCGATGCTTCTTCCAACTTGCACTGCCGAACGCGATGCAAGGGCAGTTTACCGCTTCGGAGTCAATGACGTCGTTTCAGACGGAGCGCCTGCGCATCGGCTTCACGCCATCGCAGACAACGCTCGTCTACCTTACCGGCGGCTGGGCTCAGGCACACTGGAACCTTGCCTCCAACATGACGATGTCGGGATACACGTCGCCCGCAAGCACCACCATCGACACCTATGGCTGGGCCGGCGGTCTCGGCGGCGAGTGGGCAATCGCGCCGCGTCTCTCGATGAAGGTCGAGGGAATGATCTACACCCTGCGCCCGGAGCCGTACACGTTGCTCGGCACGCTCATCTCCCCCTCCGGCGTGCCAATCACAGACTACAGCCTCGGAAAGGATTTCTACTTCCGTGGGGGGCTCGCGCGCATCGGCTTCGACTGGCGGCTCTAGAATCGAAAACTGGCGTTTGACGGCGGCGGCGTGCCTCCTCGTTGTCGGCGGCGTTCCGGCTATTCAAAGGAGTGTTCGCGCGGGTCGTCCTATATTGCGCTTTTGCGATCCGCCCCGTTTTGCTATTCGCTCTTATCTGTAATTGTAAAGGAGAACCGATGCTACGCCGAGGTGCAATTCTTGCCTTCCTCCTGCTTCTCGTGCCGCTACGGGCATGGTCCCAGACGGGGAGTGCGGCCGTAGAGGGAAGAGTGCTTTCCCCGTCCGGCGCTCCAATCTCCGGAGCGCAGGTCCTGATGACCGGCCCCACGACGCGCACCGTGTACAGCGACGTTCGCGGGACGTTCTCCGCTACGGGCCTCGCACCCGGGATATACCGCATCGACGTGAGCAAAGGCGGATACGCGCCCGCTTCGGTAGCCGATCTTGCGCTGGCAATCGGCGCGACGGTTCCCGTAACGGTGACCCTGGTCCCGGCTTCGCTGAGTTCGCTGAAAACCATCGCACGGGTCAGTACTTCGGCGCATAGCTCTATCAATACAGGCGCCGCGGCGCAGACGTTCGAGCTGCGGCAAGAGTTCACAACGCTTGCAAATCCACAGATCAACAACGTCGTTCAGCGTATTCCCAACGCCGTCGTCGAGCACGGCAGTTCCTCCCCAAACACGTCCATTTCACTGGGTGGAACGCAATCGTACGAGACACAGATTCTGCTCGACGGCCATCCCTTGTCGGCTGGACGGTACGGCGTCTGGTTCTCCCAGTTCTTCAGTTCGTGGATGATCGGCAGCGTTGAAAGCGAGACCGGCCCCGGTAATACCACGCCGTTCGCCGGGCTTGCCGTCGGCGGTACCGTGAACGTCCTCACGCCCGGCTTCACCCGGAACACGACGTACGACATGGTCTACGGCGACGACAACTACTCCTCGCAATCGTACGACATCCTAACGACCGGATCGGCCGGAGATAAGTTCCAGTACGTGCTCGGAGCGGGTTATGCGGCGAACAACGGCCCCTACTTCATGCGCTACGGATGTACGGTGAAACCTGCCAACACATCTCTGGACAACAAGCCCGGCAGCACCGGAATCATTCAATTCTGCGGAGATCTCTCCGGATCGCTCTTCACCAAAGGCGAGCTGGTTAAGTTCAAGTACGATTTCTCGCCCTCGACCTCGTTGGAACTGGGCTTCGTCGGCTCGCAGGCAGGATATCAGCCACAAGGGACCGCCTACGGGCAGTTCGCTGGTAACATGCTAATTACACCGTGCTTCCCCGGCGGCAAGATCTGCACCAATCCATTCTACTCCCAGTACATCGGAAAGACCATCAACGGTTACATCTTCTACCCGGGATCGAACGTATACAACAATCAGCCGATCTTCACCGGAGAGTTTCGCACGGCGATCGGAAACGACACCCTGCTCCTTCGCCCCTACGCCGGAAACATTGCGCGCATCATCGACGGCTCCGGCGAACCCAACTATCCGCAGTTCTACTACCCGACGACGGCGCCGTCGTCAACCTGTACGGGCGCTCCGAACTACGGCATCGTCGGGCCGACCGTAGGCACCGAAACCGAATGCCTCCAAAGCGCCTTCAGCGTCCTAGAGTCGGACAAGCTTGCCGGAGGAACGATAACGTACATCCACCCGTTTGGAGCCGATCTCCTCGAAGCGACGTACGACTATCACGGCGACGAGACGTTCGCGTACTACAACAGCCCGTCCAACGTCGTCGTTCCCGACACGAGATCGAAGTTCAATACCGTGTCGCTGGTCGGCGAGTTCGCGCTCGGTCAGGACCTGACCCTAAAGACCGGCCTGTATGGGACCAACTGGAACCTGAACGGCGTTCAGGCCGTCGCGCTTGCCGGGCACAAAACGGCGACGGAGCCGCTCACACGCTCGACGGATCGCTTCGACCCGCACCTAGCGCTCATCTATCAGCCGGCGGCCGGAGTGTCGTACCGCCTCTCCTGGGGTACGTCGGCCACGTTTCCATACGCGTCGCTCGTCAGCGGCATTCCGTTCATCACGCGCGGCTCCGCGACCGCGCCGCTCGGTACGTTCACGCTGAAGAATCCGTTCCTCAACCCCGAGGTCGCGAGCGAGTTCGATCTCGGTATGGATCGCGGCATCGGCGGCGGTGTCCTGAGCCTCGATCTCTCCGACATCCAGATCCATAACGTATTCGAAACGATTTCGACGCCCTCGACCTCACCGCTGTACTCGTTCATCAACGAACCCGTGAACGTCGCCGACCTCTCGGTGCAGCAAGCCGCCTTGAAGTACGAATATCAGCCACCGGTGGGGCTAGGGTTTCTCGTCGCGGGGGCGCTGACGCGTTCGGTCGTGGAGGGAGTTCCACAGTCTTTCTACACGTCGCCGACCGCTTACGTCCAGCCGGCAAACGGCGTTCAGCAGTGCAGCAATGGCGGGTCAGAGACGTGCATCCCGTACCTGAAAGCGTACGGTTCGCTGCAGTACATCACGCCCGGTCACACCTTCTTCCAACTCGACGCCGATTTCGAAGGGAAGAATAATACGTACAATCAGCCACCGTTCGTGTTCTTCGATTTCGCCGTGCGCCAGCCGGTGACGCCGACGATTGACGTCCAGCTTTCTGCGGAAAACGTCTTCAACACGGACACCTACTCCAACTTGGCCGAGCCGAACGCGGGAATTCCGCAGATCGGCGAATCGTCGAAAGGCCTAGGCAGCATACTCGCCCCGCTGATCCCCGCCCCGCCGCAGATTTTCAGGCTCGATTTCGAATATCACCTCGGAAGATGACGCGCTGAGAGAGATGGGACTGAGAAAGCTTCAAGGTGCCGCGTTCGCCGTCGTAGCGGGAGTTCTCGTCGCCGCGACGTCGGCGAACCATGGCCGGAACGCGGCCGCGGCGGCTCCAGGAATACACCGGATACGGCACGTCGTCATCATTATGCAAGAAAACCGTTCCTTCGATTCTTACTTCGGCACCTATCCTGGGGCCGACGGTCTTCCCCGTGACCGCAACGGCAACTTCACCGTCTGCATTCCCGACCCGCGCAAAGGCTCGTGCCAGAAACCATACCACGACCTCTCTGACGATAACGCAGGGGGACAGCACCTTGCGGCACAGGCAATCGCGGACGTCGACGGAGGCAGGATGGACGGCTTCGTTCGGTCAGCGGAGGCTTCGGAGCGAGGCTGCATGTGGAACTACCACGATCCAAAGTGCGCGGCTTCCGCAGCGCCGGATGTCATGGGCTACCATGACGGTGGGGATATTCCAAACTACTGGTCGTACGCGAAAAACTTCACGCTACAGGACCACATGTTCGAATCCGTAGAGTCCTGGAGCCTGCCGAGATCGG